>DATNHT010000176.1:0-21117 GCA_035604815.1 Opitutaceae bacterium | reverse complement strand
CAGGAAGTATCGTGCCATGTTCATCACCTGAATGGCAGTTTCGCGGTCTGGGATCCCGACGTGCACGTGCAGGCCGAAGATCAGGTTGGCGCGCGCGATCTGCTGCATGTCCTCGACGAGGCCCTTGTAGCGTTCCCCCTTCGTGATCTTCTGGTCCATCCAGTGCGAGAAGGGGTGGGTCCCGGAGGCGGCGATGGTCAGGCCGCGCTTCTGGGCGAGCCTCCAGAGATCGGAGCGGAGCTCGGTCACGGCGGCGCGGGCCTCGGAGACGTTGTGGCAGATGTCGGTGCCCACCTCGACGGTGGACTGGTGCATCTCGGCCTTGACGCGCTCCCGGAGGATCATCTTGCCGTCCTCCATGATCTGCTCGATGTGCGAGCGAAGCTCGCGGGTCTCGGGATCGATGATCTGGAACTCCTCCTCGATGCCGAGGGTGAACAGACGGTCCCCCCACTTCTCGGGGCCGGCGGGCGGGCTCGGGCCCTTGGCGGGGGACTTGGAGGCTGCGCTCATGGAGGGGGTCTTGATGCCGCCTGTTGTCGATGTGATCCGCGGTTCCCGGGATGGTTGGGTGACTGTTGAATCGAGCCGGGACTGTCCGTCTTGCCTCCGGGTGTTGACCCTACGGCTGCGGCAGCCATCCGCCCTTGACTGTTTGGGAGTCCTGGCCGGTGACCTGGGTGTCGGGGAGCTTCCCGATCGTTGAGGTGATCGTCCGAATCAACTGGACCACGGGCGTGATCGCCCATCGGTACTGCTTGTTCGGCGTGTCCGCCTCCACGACCCTCAGGACCTGTGTCTTGAGCGACCAGGCGACTGCTCCAACCGGCTGGAGTCCGCCCCCGATCCCATCGTCGTACACCGTCAACGGCCCGCACCCCGGCCCCAGCCAGCTCGGGTCCGAGAATACCACTCCCTGGTCGGTGAGCTCGGTCCGATTGAGGTTCCAGTTGACCGTGGCGCTGACGGTTCCCTGGATGTCGGTCCCGACAATCGGCGCTGCGGGATCCTTGGTCTGATAGGTCTCCGATACGGAGAGGTCGAATTGCTGGGGTCCTAGTGGCGGCATAGGGGTGGAAACGGATGGTGGCGGTTTACGCGAGGGCCGTCCCGGCGGCGGCCGTCCGGACAAACTTGCCCCAGCTGAGCGCGCTTGCCCCGGGGGCGGGCTCCTTCGCCTTGCGGATGGCAAGCCGCGCCGCCGCGTCGACCACCCACGCGAAGTTCTTCTCGCCGACGGAGGCGCGGTCGGCGTCGGGTGCCGGGTTGCAGAAGTCTATCGCAACCGGAACCCCACCCCGTACCGCGAACTCGACCGTGTTGAAGTCGTAGCCCAGGTTGCGGTTGAGCGTGAGGACGTCGCGCTCGATGCGCTCGAGTAGCGCCGCCGATGAGGGCGGCCGGTCGACAACGTAGCGCAGGTGGTGGGGGTTGCGCGGCTCGTAGGGCATGACGAGCACGTCCTGCTGGCCGATGCAGTAACAGCGGTAGTAATCGTCAAACTTCACCTCCTCCTGCAGGAGCATCACGAGCTGGCCCGTCTCGTCGTAGGCCTCGAAGAATTCCTCCGGGTTCCGGACCTTGTAGACGTTCTTCCATCCGCCGCCGGCGTGCGGCTTGAAATACGCGGGCCAGCCGATGTAGCTGAAGATGGCCTCCCAGTCCAGGGGGTACGCGAGGTTCGAGAACGACTCCGCCGAGCAGTCCGCCGGATGCTCCTTCGAGGGGAGAAGGACGGTCCTGGGCACGGCGACGCCGAGCTTCGTGGCGAGGCAGTTGTTGAAGAACTTCTCGTCGGCGCTCCACCAGAACGGGTTGTTGATGACGGCGGACCCGTTGAGCGCGGCGTTCTTGAGGTAGGCGCGGTAGAACGGAACGTCCTGGGAAATGCGGTCGATGATGACCGAGTACTCGGTCGGATCGCCCTGGAGCACCTTGTCGATGCGGACGCGCTCTGCGTCGATGCCGGGCTCCTTCATCGCGTTCACGCGGTCGACGAATGCCTGCGGGAAAGTGCGTTCCTTGCCGTGGAGGATGCCGATTTTCTTCATGGGGAGGGGAGGGGTGCGAGCTGAGGCTACGGGCCGTTTGCGGGGCCGGGCAAGCCGGAGCGGTCAGTCCGGAAGGCCAAGGTTCAGTTTTTGATCATCCCGAGGTACCGGGGGAACATGTCGCGCCAGTAGTTCCAGTCGTGGCCGCACCATCTTCGATCGTCGAGGAAGTGCGGTATGCCCTTGCTGTTGAGCAGCGCCGACATCTCGAGGTTGCGGTCGCGGCAGCTGTCCCATTCGCCCGTGCCTAGCACGACGCCCATGGAGCGGATCTGGCCGAGCAGGTTTTCATCGCCCAGGCCGGGGAGGAAATCGACGGGGTTGTTGAAATAGCAGTTGTCGTCGTAGTAGCCGTCGAGGAACGGCTTGATGTCGAACGAGCCGCTCATGCTGATGCAGTAGCCCGTCTTGTCGGGATGGCGAAGCGCGAAATTGACGGCGTGGTAGCCCCCGAAGCTCGCCCCGGCGACGCACGCCCTGGCGCGGCCCGTGGCGCGGAGCGCGGCCGGGATGACGTCGTGGAGGATCACGTTCTCGTAGCCGATGTGTGTCTTCACGCGGTCGGCCGGGTGGATCGACCGGTTGTACCAGCTCTCCGAGTCGATGCCGTCGGGGCAGTAGATCTTGACACGGCCGGCGTCGACCAGGTGCGCGACCGAGTCGATGAGATGAAAGTCCTTGTTCTGGTAGTAGCGGCCGAGGGAGGTGGGAAACGCGATCACGGGATAGCCGGCGTGGCCGAAAACCAGCATCTCGAAATCTCGGCTCAGGTGCGGCGTGTACCAGCGGACGTATTCTTCCTTCATGGGCGGGCGCGATGAGAGCAAGCATCGCCGCGCCATGCAATGCCGCGGCGGCGGCCCGAGGGCCGGGGGCGAGGCCGCGGGAAACCGCTTGGCAAGCGCGGGCCCGGCCCGCTTGCTTGCGGGCTATTTCGAACATGCCGCACACCCTACCCCCGCCGCCCGCCGGCACCCTTCGACTGCACAAGCGCTTTCCCTCGCGCATCCTCGGCAACCGGCGTGACTTGGTTGTGTGGCTCCCGCCCGGATGCGACGGCCGCCGGAGCCGCCATCCGGTCGTCTATTTCCAGGACGGCCAGAACATCTTTGATCCAGGGACCGCATTCCTCGGCAACGCCTGGCATGCGGGCCGCGCCGCGTCGGAGCTCATCGCGGCTGGCGAGATCGAGCCGCCGATCATGGTGGGCATCTACAACGCGGGATTCGGGCGCATGGACGAGTACGCGCCGACGCGCGGAGCATTTATCGGCTGGGAGGGGGAGAAATGCCGCAGCCGCGGGCGCGGCCGCTCGTATGCCAGGTTCGTCGCCGGGGAGGTGAAGCCGTTCATCGACGGGCGCTACCCGACGCTGCCCGGCCGCGAGCACACCACGGTCGTGGGCTCGTCGATGGGCGCGATCGCTTCGCTCTACGCTGCCCTCTGGCACCCGCGGGTATTTGGAGGCGCGGGACTCCTGTCGCCGTCGGCCTGGTGGGACGGCCTTGCCCCGGTTCGATTCGTGAGGGCGCTGCGCAGCAGGCCCGCCGTGCGCCTCTGGCTCGACATCGGCACGGCCGAACCCGGATGGGAAAAGACGCGCCTGCTGCGCGACGCGCTCGTAGCCCGAGGGTGGCGCGAGGGGGCCGACCTGCGCTATCTCGAGGCGACGGACGGGGTGCACAACGAGGATGCGTGGGCCGCGCGCGTCGGGCCATTGCTCAAGTGGATGCTCGGGCCCGCCCGCCCGGCCGAAAGGAAGGCGGCGCGGCTAGTCGGCGACCGGCGCTGAGATACCGTCCAGCTCGCGCATGACCGCCGGGGTCAGCCTGTCGAGCACGTCGAGCGCGCCCAGGTTCTCCTTCAGCTGCTCGACCTTGGAGGCGCCGAGGATCACGGTGCTGACACCCGGGTTCTTGAGGCACCAGGCGATGGCCATGCAGGGGAGGCTGGTACCCAGGCCGCTCGCGACCGCTGCCAGCCGGGGAACGGCGGCCATCTTCTTCTCAACCCCGGGCTTGTTGAGCAACTCCTCCCGGAGCCATTCGAGCCCGGCGACGTTTAGCCGCGCTCCCCTGGGGACGCCCTTGCTGTACTTGCCGGTCAGCAGGCCCGAGGCGAGCGGGGACCAGGTCGTCGTGCCAAGGCCCGGGCTCCGGTAGAGCTGGGAATACTCATTTTCCACGCGGGAGCGGTGGAAGAGGTTGTACTGGGGCTGCTCCATCTGCGGGTGATTCAGGCCGAGGCGGTCGCAGACCGCGTGGGCCGCCTCGATCTGGGATGCGCTCCATTCGCTGGTGCCCCAGTAGAGGACCTTGCCCTGCACGATCAGGTCGTGCATGGCCCGGCACGTCTCCTCGATCGGGACGCTGGGATCCGCGCGGTGGCAGTAGTAGAAGTCGAGATAGTCGACCTGGAGCCTGCGAAGGGCGTCGTGGCACGCCTCGACGACGTGCTTCCTTGAGAGCCCCTCCTCGTTGGGCCGGTCGCCCACCGCGCCGAAGAACACCTTGCTCGAGAGCAGGTAGCTGGCGCGCCTCCACCCCGACCTCTTGAGGATGGCCCCCATCACGACCTCGGCCTGGCCGTCCGCATAGGACTCGGCGTTGTCGAAGAAGTTGACCCCGGCGTCATATGCCGTGTGGAGGAGCCTCCTGGCGACGGGGTCGCCGATCTGCTTGCCGAAGGTGACCCACGCCCCGAAGGACAACGCGCCCACCTTGATGCCTGACTTTCCGAGCTGGCGATACTGCATGCTCATGGCCGATTCGATTCGGGGACGGCCGAAAGGTGGAGCGGATCGGTGCCTAGTGCAAGGGCGCGGCGCTTGACTTGACGGCGCGGTGGGGGAACCTCCTTTCGGACGATCCTGCGGAGGGTCGCGGAACGGTCGCCGCAACGATGAAAAACCTCTGGAACAGCGCGGAAGCCGCTGGATTCCCCGGCGAAATCGGCCAGAGGGTCTACACGTCCCGCCTTATCGGCAGGGATCCGTCGCTCGTTTTGCATGGGGGCGGCAACACCTCGGTCAAGGTTCCCGAGAGGAGCCTTTTTGGCGACGAGGAGACGGTCCTTTACGTGAAGGGAAGCGGCTGGGACCTCGCGGCGATAGAACCCGGGGGTTTCTCGCCGTGCCGGATGCGCCACCTGCTCCGGCTGGCAGGCCTCGATTCGCTCTCGGACCTGCGGATGGTTTCGGAGCTCAGGGCCTGCATGACGAACCCAGCCGCCCCGATTCCGTCCGTGGAGGCCATCCTGCACGCGATCCTGCCCGCCAAGTACGTGGACCACACCCACGCCGACGCGCTCATATCCGTCATGAACACCCCCGGCGGAGAGGACCGGATCCGCGAGATCTACGGCGAGCGCGTCATCATCGTCCCGTACGTGATGCCGGGGTTCAAGCTGGCCCGGTTCTGTGCGGCGCTGCTATCGAAGACGATGTCCCCGCGGACGATCGGCGTCGCGCTGATGAGCCACGGCCTCATCACGTTCGGCGAGACGGCCGAGTCCTCCTATGGGCGGATGATCGAATGCATCACGCTCGCCGAGGACTACCTTGCGAAGCGCAATGCCTGGAGGGTCGAATGGCCCGAGGCTGCGGCGCCCTCCCGCCCGCTGCGGGCTGAGCTCGCGGCGTTCCGGCGCGAGTTCTCGGCGGTCATGGGAGCCCCCGCGATCCTCACGCTGCACAGCGACGCCCGCAGCCTCGGCTTCGCACGGAGGGCCGATGTCTCCGCGCTCTCGCAGCAGGGCCCGGCGACTCCCGACCATGTCGTCCGCACGAAGCGCGTTCCTTTGATCGGCCGCGACCTTGCGGCATTCCGCCGGGATTATGAGGTCTATTTCGGCGCGAACGCGGCCGAACCCAGGCCCACGATGCTCGATCCCGCGCCGCGGGTCGTCCTCGATCCGGAATGGGGCCTTGTCGCCGCCGGGGGCTCGGCCCGGGACGCGGCGATCGCCGGCGAGATCTACGCGCACACGATGGACATCATCCTTCGCGCGGCGGCGCTCGGGGGCTGGAAGGCGCTTAGCCCGGCGGAAATCTTCGAGGTGGAATACTGGGATCTGGAACAGGCGAAGCTGCGCCGCGCCGGACCGGCCCCCGTCTTTGCGGGCGAGGTGGCGCTCGTGACCGGGGCCGCCTCCGGGATCGGCCGGGCCTGCGTGGATGCGTTCCTCAGGCGGGGCGCCGCCGTGGTCGGCATCGACGTGAGTCCCGGCATCCTGCGCCTGCACGGGCGGCCGGACTTTCTGGGGATCGTGTGCGACCTGACCGACGAGGCCGCAGTGGGCGCGGCGCTCGAGGACGCAGTCAGGGCGTTCGGCGGCCTAGACATGCTGGTGCTGAACGCGGGGATCTTCGCCCCGGGCAGGGGAATTGGGGAGCTCGCCACGGATACCTGGCGCAGGGTGATGTCCGTGAACCTTGACGCCAGCTTCGTCATGCTCCGCGAATGCCACGCGCTCCTCAAGGCGGCGCCCAGGGGCGGCAGGGTGGCCGTCATCGGCTCCAAGAACGTCCCGGCTCCCGGGCCCGGGGCGGCGGCGTACTCGGCGTCGAAGGCCGCGGTCAACCAGCTTGCCCGGGTCGCCGCGCTCGAGTGGGGCGCCGACCGGATCCGGGTCAACTCCCTGCACCCCAACATGGTCTTCGACACGGCCCTTTGGACCAAGGAGGTGTTGGAGTCGCGGGCGCGCCACTACGGTCTCTCCGTGGAGGCCTACAAGACGGGCAACGTGCTCAAGGTGGAGGTCGCGAGCCGGGACGTTGCGGAGCTGGCGGCGGAGCTCTGCGGCCCGCTCTTCGCCAAGACGACCGGGGCCCAGATCCCAGTCGACGGCGGGAACGAGAGGGTGATTTGAACGTCAGCGGCCGAGCCTTCAGGACGATCTGGCCCGGAGCCGACGGCTCCTCGGTCGAGATCATCGACCAGACGCGGCTCCCGCACGAGTTCGTCGTCGCGCGCCTGGAGTCCCTGGGCGATGCGGCCCACGCCATCCGCGCGATGCAGGTCCGGGGGGCGCCCCTCATCGGGGCCGCCGCGGCCTACGGCCTCTGGCTGGCATTGAGGGCCGATCCCTCCGACGTCGGGCTGCGCGAGGCGTCGTCCGCGCTCATTGAGACCCGCCCCACGGCCGTGAACCTTCGCTGGGCGATCGAGCGGATGACCGCGTGGCTCAAGCCGCTGCGGCCCTCGGAGCGCGCCGCGGCGGCCCACGCTCGCGCCGCGCAGATCTGCGAGGAGGACGTGGCCATCAACATGGGCATCGGCGGCGCGGGGCTGCCGCTCATCCGCGCCGCCGCGGCGAAGAAGGCGCCCGGCGCGACGGTAAACGTCCTGACGCATTGCAACGCGGGCTGGCTCGCCACGGTCGACGTGGGCACCGCCACGGCGCCGATCTATGCCGCGCATGACGCCGGCGTGCCCATCCATGTCTGGGTCGACGAGACCCGCCCGCGCAACCAGGGCGCGAGCCTGACCGCCTGGGAGCTCCTCAACCACGGCGTGGCCCACACGGTCATTTCCGACAACGCGGGAGGCCACCTGATGCAGCGCGGGCAGGTGGACCTGGTCATCGTCGGCACCGACCGAACCACGGCGACGGGCGACGTGTGCAACAAGATCGGCACGTACCTCAAGGCTCTGGCGGCGCGCGACAACGGCGTGCCGTTCTATGCCGCCGTGCCTTCGCCTTCGATCGACTGGCGCGTGCGCGACGGCGTGCGCGAGATCCCGATCGAGAACCGGTCGCCAAGGGAGGTGACCCACCTGGCGGGGCGGCTTCCCGACGGCAGGCTCGCGACGATCTTGATCACGCCGGAGGGCAGCGGCGCCGCGAATCCCGCGTTTGACGTCACGCCTGCGCGGCTGGTCACCGGCCTCATCACCGAGCGGGGCGTCGCCGAGGCGTCCGAAGCTGGCCTTAAGAAGCTTTTCCCATCATGAACACACAGAACCGCCGCGAATTCCTGAAAACATCGCTTGCCGCCTCTGCCGCCGCCGCCCTGGCCGGCGCCCCGGCCTCGGCCCTGGGCGCGGACGCCGCGCCTACGGGGCGCGATTACTATGAGCTGCGCGCGTACCGGCTGAAGGCCGGTGCGTCCCACACCCTCCTGGACGGCTACCTCGAGGGGGCGCTCATCCCGGCCCTCAACGCTCGGGGCATCGGGGCCGTGGGGGTCTTCGCCGAGCCCGACGCGAAGGACGGCCCGGCCGTCTGGGTGCTTATCCCCCATACGTCCCTTGACTCGGTCGCCGGTGTCACCGCGGCGCTCAACGCGGAGCCCGCCGTGCAGGTCGCGGGCGCCGAGTACCTGGCGACGACGAAGGAGCAGCCCGCCTTCGACCGCGTCGACAGCTGGCTCCTTCTGGCGTTCGCCGGGCTCCCCAGGCTGGCCGTGCCGGCGCTTGCCCGGGAGAAGAAGCCGCGGATATTCGAGATGCGCACCTACCAGAGCTATAGCGAGATAAAGGCACTCAAGAAGGTCGACATGTTCAACGCGGGCGAGATCGGCGTGATGCAGGAGCTCAACCTCTCGCCGGTGTTCTACGGGCAGGTGCTCGTGGGGCGCGACATGCCGGAGCTCACCTACATGCTGTGCAGTCCGGACATGGAGACGCACAAGAGGAACTGGGCCGCGTTCGGCGTGCATCCGACCTGGGTCAGGCTGAAGACCGACCCGCAGTACGCCGACACGGTCTCGCATATAACGAGCCGGTTCCTCGTGCCGGCGGCTTACTCGCAGATCTGAGCCGGCGGGATCCGGCGGCTTCGCGCCCCGCCGGGGGCGGCGGCGCGGCCAAGGGGTCATGACTCCTCGCGGGGCCGCCCGGCGCGGCGCACGGGACGGGCGGGGCCATCGCCCGGGGTTGTAACCGAAGGACGCGGGGCGCGTCTCCGTGCCTTGTACCTTCCTCATCTCATCACATCCCATCCAAGTCACCTCGTCCAAAATGAACTCCTTGAAAAAGATGGCCCTGGTCACAACCGCAGTCCTCTCGGTTGGCCTCGCCCGTGTCTCCGCCCAGGTCAGCCTGCGCGGGATCTACACGACGGCGGTCAACAGCACGCTCACGGCGGTCATCGCCGTGCACGACAACAACAACCTCGACGCCTTCCTCTTTGACACGGGTCAGATGGAGGTGGGAAAGGGCGCGACAACGATCGACGCCTCCGGCAATTTCACGCTCTCCGGCGTGATCGGGTACGGCATGACCGGCACGCTCACCGCGACCGGGTCGTCGGCCTCGATCTCCGGCTCGGTGACGAATCCGAGCTGGGCGGCGCCCGAGGCCTACACCGCGCCGCGGACGGTCTTCTTCGGCGCCAACAACAGCGGCGGGGTGTCGATCATAAACGGGCGCTTCACCGGCAAGGTCTCGAATGAAAGCACGCCTGGCCAGACGAACATCACCCTGATCGTCGATGCCAACAACAACATCTATCTCATCCACGAGTATCCGGGCGGCACCTATGGCGGCGGTATCGGGACGGTCACCCCGAACTCGAGCGAGACAGGCGGGACGTTCCAGCTGACGGGTGTCAAGGGGGAGGCCGTCACCGGCACGTTCACGACGAACGCCTTCACGATGGCCGGTTCGTTCACCGACACGGACGGCAGCTACGTCTTCACCGCCTTCCGCGATGCGGCGGCCAACCGCCTTGGAAACATCTCGACCCGCGGCTTCGTGGGCACGGGCCAGAACGTGCTTATCGGCGGGTTCGTGATCGCCGGAGGCCCGAAGCTCGTCCTGATTCGGGTCCTTGGGCCGGGGCTTGCGAACTACGGCATCACCTCGCCCCTCATGGACCCCACGGTCACGCTCTACAAGGGCCAGAACTCCCTCGCGTCCGACACGGGGTGGCAGAACCAGAACTCCGGCACCGTCGCCCAGATCCAGGCCACGAAGCTCGCGCCTCCGGATGCGGGTGACGACGCCATCCTGATCCAGCTCGAGGCCGGCGCCTACACCACGGTTGTTGCCGGGGCCAGCGGGGACACCGGCACGGCCCTCGTCGAGGTCTACGAGGTGCTCCTGGACTAGGGTGATCCCCTCGGGGAGCGCCCCTTTTTTCAGGGACGGGCCGAACCGAATGCGGATCGGCCTGTCCTTTTGTGCCGGAATAGCGGATCCGTGGGCCCCGGCTGTCATCCACAAATGCAGATCAAACCATGAATCAGACCAGCGAAATTGAGGTCGGCCTGAGTCAGTCCCAATTCGAGCGGGACGGTTATCTTGTTTTGGAGAAGTGCTTTGCGCCGCAGCGGATCGACCGCGCGGCCTCGGCGATAAGGGGCCTGCTGGACGAGCGGCCCAACGAGGTGGTCGTGGACAGCCTGGGATCGGGCCGGCGGTCGTTCTGGGCGCAGGCCGACAAACGGGAGATCCGCAGCTTCAGGTTTCACGACCTCTACCTGATGGGCGAGGAGCTGCGGGAGCTGGCCCTCGACCCGGACCTGGCGTCGATCCTTGAGGGCGCGCTGGGCGAGCCGGCCGTCCTCTGCAACAGCCTCAACCTGAGGAAGGGCACCTTCCAGACCAGCCACATAGACTCCCTCTACATGACGCCGCGAACGCCCCATGCGCTGGTCTCGGCCTGGATCGCGTTTGAGGACGTGCACCCGGACGCCGGCCCGCTCGTCTACTACCCCGGAAGCCACAGGATCCCCCTCTACCGCTTCAACGACGGCACCCACCACGCCGCGCCCGACGAGGAGGCCGACTGGTTCGATTACATCGACGTCCAGATCCGGCTGCGCGGAATAAAGGAGCGCAAGTTCCTGGCGAAGAAGGGCGACGTGATCATCTGGCATGCCGACCTCGTGCACGGGGGCAGCCCGATCAGGGACGTCGGCCGCACGCGCGCCTCCATGATCTGCCATTATTTCGGCGAATCAGACTGCAGGCATTGGGCCCTGGACATCGTTCCCCTGCACGGGGGCTACTGGATGCGCTGGCCGCAGCAGCCGGTCAGGGTCGATCCTTCCGCGTTTGGGACGGGTTTCCCGTTCCCCGAGGAGGCCTATCTCATGCGCTACCAGGACGTCCGCGAGGCCGTCGAGGCGAAGCTCTTCCCCTCGGGCGAGTTCCACTACTGGAATTTCGGATTCGGCGAGGGACGCGGCGTCTAGGGCCCGCCGGGAAGCGATTTCGGAAGTGGCGTCGGCCTGCGGCCCCGACGAACTCGAATCACCGGCCGCGGTTCACGGCAGCCATTCGCCGCCGCGATCGACGGTGTCCCGGGTGAAGAAGCGGGAGTTGAGCGTGACCTGCTTGGGGACCGCCTGTCCCTGCAGGATCTTTAGCGCGCTATCCACGGCCTCGCGGCCGCCTGTCGGGTACTCGAAGGAGGCCTCGAGCAGGCCCTGGCGCACGTAGACTTGGCCTTCCTGGGGCAGGCCGTCGATGCCGACAAAAATGATGTCCTTCTCGCGCTCTGCTGCCTTCGCCGCCAGGTACGCGCCGTGCGCTGCCGGGTCGTTGTGCGCGTAGACCAGGTCGATCCTCGGGTTCACCGCGAGGGCCGACTCCATCTCCTCGCGCGCCCGGGGCTCGAGCCACTGCGTGTCGGCGGAGAAGATGATGTCCACGGGCTGGCCGTGCAGCGCAGCGTGGAACCCGGCGAGGCGGTCCTGGCCCGGGGTCGAGGTCATGAGCCCCGTGAGCTCGACGATGCGGGCCCGGCCCCCCGCCTTGACCTGGGGAAGGGAAAGGAGCCTGCGGACCGCCCACTCTCCGGCGGCCTGGCCGATCCTCCTGTTGTCGGCGCCGATGAACTGGGTGAAATCGTCGCCGAGCACCTTGCGGTCGAGCACGACGACCGGGATGCCATGACGGAAGGCGGCCGCCACCGGGGGAGTGAGGGGCGCGGCCTCCTTGGGCGACACGATGAGCAGGTCGACGTCCGCGTCGATGAACTCCTCGATCTGGGCGCGCTGGCGCAACGTGTCATTCTGCGCGTCCTTGAACACCAGCTCGAGCTCGGGATGGGCCGCGGCGGCCTTCCTGATGTCGGCATTCATCTGCACGCGCCAGGGCTCGCCCAGGTTGCACTGGCTCATGCCGACGATCCATTTACCGCCGTGTTTGGGGCCGGCCCGTGCGGCCGGAACTGAGAGTGCGGCCAGGGCCAGCAGCGATAGGAATGCCTTGTACATGGCGCGTCTGCGATCGGGTGAGTTGGTTGTAGAGTGGCCCTCGATTTCCAGGGTGGATCCTTTGGTCGCGGGCCAGTCGGCAACCCTGTCTTATCGGATTGAGGGGCCGCGGCAAGACGGCGTAAAGGTGGTCGCGGCCACCTCGTGCTCGCCGCGCGGCCCCCCTTGTCCCAGGGTCCAGGACCGCCGGCTCGGCGGATGGGTTCCGGCCGCTTCCCAGGCGATTACGGAACCTCGTAGACCTCGATGAGCGCTACCCCTGTGTCGCCGCTGGCGCCGGACACCTGCGCCGTGTAGGCGCCGGGGGGAAGGGTGACCAGGAGGGCGGAATCGCTCGATCCGGAAGAGCCCCAGGAAAAAGCCCCGACCGAGGCGGCCGCGGAGGCGATCTGGGAATTGCCATTCCATCCGGCGTTGCTTCCGACGAGCGTGGACATTCCGTTGCCGTTTGTTTGGTAGAGCGTGAGGAGCGGGTCCGCAAGGGCGCCGGAGACGCCAAACGGGGCTAGAGCGGGGCCCGCCGCCCGGATAAGCACGGTCTCGGAGGTCGCGCCCCCGATCACGAAGCCGGCGATCAGGACGTTGGCGCCGGCGCCGACCTGCGCCCGGCCGGACAGGTTGACAAGGCGGGGCGTCGTGGGGGTGCGGGTCCCGGCGGGCGTGGCATCGTAGACCTCGCCAAGGGCAACCCCGCTGTCCCCGCTGGCGCCGTAGATGACGGCCGTAAAGGGCCCCGCGGCCAGGGATTCTTCGAGCGCGGAATCCGGGCTCGACGGGGGATTCCATGAAAACGCGCCGACCATGGCCGCCGTGGAGGCAATCTGGGGATTGCCGTCCCAGTCGCTGTTCATTGCAATGACACCGTCCGGGCCGTTGAGCTGCACCACGGGATCCGGAAGGACCCCGGATATGCCGAATTGCTCGAGAGCCGGTCCCGAGGCGCGCACCAGCAGGGGCAACGAGCCCGACCTGTCCTCCCCCCCCACCACAAAGCCGACGATCAGGGCCCCGTCCCCGGCCCCGACGGCGGACCGGCAGGAGATGTCGACGAGGCGGCCGGCGTCTGCGGCGGCGCTGACCGCGAGGGTTGCCGTGTTGCTTGTCGCGGAGTTGCCGAAACTCGAGGCGACGCATGAGTACGTGCCCGCATTCGCGCCGGTCGATCCGCTGATGACAAGCGTCGGCCCGGTCGCGCCCGAGACCGTGGCTCCATTGACCTTGCCGTTCGACAGCGCGCTGCCGTTGAACATCCATTGGTAGGCGGGCGAGGAGACCGAGGCCACGGCATTGAAAACCACCGTGCCCCCGGCAGCGATCACCTGTGACGCGGGCTGCGTGGGGAAAAGGTCGGCAAACGGGCCGGAAACGGTCGCGCTGGTGCCGATGGCGGCGTCCGCCGAGTCCATTGCCACGACCTGGATAGCGTTCACGGGGCCGGGAACCGAGATCACCGTGTCCAGCCCGTTCCATGGGGCCGTCGCCATGAGGCTCAGAGCGCCGGCTGTGTCGCCCCCGAACACCTCCCAGGAGGCGACCGCGGTCGCCCCGTTCCACACCGCGTGGACGGCGATCGATCCGTCCGCGTTCTGGAGCGGCACCGCAGTCGGGCTGGTCTTAGGGGCGCCGGTCCACGGGTACCGGAAGCCGCGGTAGGAGGCGTAGCCCGGCGCCTCCTGGGCGTCGAAAAGCAGCTGCCCCGCGGAGCTGAACTCGGAAAGCCGCCCGAGGATTCCCCATTCCACGAACGTGTCGCCGTTGGCGAGCATCTGGGCGCTGCCCTCCGCGAGGGCGGACAGTCCGGCCGGATGAACCAGCGTCTGCGTGACGGCCGCCGTCATCGCCGTGTCGTCGTGCTGGACCCAGATCACGCGCGAGTACGGGAGCACGGGGGCGCCGTCCGACTCGTTGTCAAAGATCCGCAGCGTCTGCGAATCGGCCGCCTCCACGTCGTGCTGCCAGGCGAACGGCAGGCCCGCGCCGAGCGCGAAATCGCTCTTCTTGCCGCCCAGCCGCCAGATGACGGCGCCTGTCGTGCGGTTCACCTTGTAGACCGTCCACGTGTGGCGGGACGAGATGAGCAGGTTGCCGTCCGTGTCCAGCTTCACGGAGTTGATGTGAAAGTAGTCGTAGGGGGCCGTCTGGCCAGGCGTGTAGGGGTAATGGCTTTCGGCGAGCGGGACGTTGTCCAGGCTGTGCCATTGGAAAAGGACCGCCCCTGTGGCGATGTCGATCTCCTGGACGGAGCCCTCGACGACGCCGCCGCTCGCCGGGCCCCCGACCGACGACAGGTCGGCCTGCACGACGTCGTAAATGGCGATGAGCGCCGTGTTCTGGGGGGTCAGCTGGAACTCGTGCTGGTCGGCGTTGAATCCGTTGCCCGCCTTCACCGTTGCCACGACCGAGTAGGTGTCGTCGAGGATGTAGTCGATCGTGGTGGCCGGATTGACGGCTCCGTATGCGGAGGCCTGCGACCAGGTGAGCACGGGATTGCCGTTGTAGGTCTGAACCCGGAAATCTTCGGCGCCCAACGTGGCCGGCGACGGTGAAAACCAGACAACGCGGCCCTGGTTGTCGATGATCTCGGGGCCCTGGGCGGGGCTTGGGGCGGATGTAGCCTGGGGCCCCACAAAAATGAAGCCGTCGGCCAGCGAGCCGCTGCTCTGCAGGACGGAGACCGGCGGCGGCGACTGCGCCTGCGCATTGCAGCGGAGAGAGGGAAAGAAGCCAAACGCCGCCGCCAGAGGACAGAGGACTCCTCGAATTCCTTTCGGGCGCAAGCTATGCCGAATTGTCACCGGATGGTGTCAAAGACGACGATTTCGCCTTTAGGTTATAGGATTATTGGAGGCGGGCGCCAGCGAATTTCCAAGTCGTTTAATCCATTGGGATTAGGGTGAAAAAAGAGACGCCGTGCAGGCTCCGGTCCCGCGGGCGAGGGTGGTGCGGTGGGCGCGGGGGGCCGGCCGGAACCAAAGAAGCCCGGTTCAGCCCGCTCTCCGGCGCTGGAGCAGGACGGCTGCGACGATGATCGCGCCGGTCAGCATAAGCCGGCTCGATTCACCGACCGCATTCACGCTGAGGATCTTCTCGAGGTAGCCGATGGTCAGGGCCCCGAGCAGCGTTAGGCCGATGCCCCCGCGCCCGCCCATGAGGTTGTTGCCGCCGATGACGGCGATCGCGATCGCCGTCAATTCGTAGGTCGAGCCCGCCTCGGGATCGCCCTGCTGCTCCTGCACGGCCTGGCAGATGCCGCCCACCGCGCCGAAAAGGCCGCTCAGCCCGTAGGCAAGCAGCTTGGTCCCCGCGATGGGAACCCCAGAGAGCCGCGCCGCCTCCTCGTTGCCGCCCGTCGCGTAGAGGTAGCGCCCCCAGCGCAGCTTCGAGAGCACGAGCCAGCACAGGAGCACGCAGGCGAGGAAGACCAGGGTGACGACCGACAGGTTTCCCCATAGGACCCGGTGGTCCAGCCGATGGAAGATGGGGGGCAGGTCCACGTAGGTGAAGCTCCCGTCCGGGTGCTGGATGGCCTGCGAGATCTTCTGGCCGCCAGAGGCCCACTTGGCCAGGCCCCGGGCGAAGACCATCATCGCCAGGGTCGCGACAAAGGGCTGGATCCTGAACCGCGCCACCAGCGTTCCCGAGGCTAGCCCGATCGCCGTCCCCGCCACAAGAACGAGGCCGATGGCGCCGGGGGCGGCCTGCCCCTGGTGCAGCGTCTGCCGGGCGAACAGGACGGCGCAGAGCCCGACCACGCTGCCCACCGAGAGGTCGATTCCCCCGGAGATGATGACAAGCGTCATGCCGCAGGCGAGGATCCCGTACACCGAGACCTGCCTCAGCATGTCCCGGTGCGTGCTCCAATGGAAGAACGCCCCGTCGGCGTTGAAGACGCAGCCGATCACGGCGACGAACGCCAGCGCCAGCAGCGCGCGGAATGAGGGGGTCGCGAGCCAGCGCCGCAGGTGGGAGGCGCTCACGCGCAGGCCTCCCCGGCACCCTCGGGCGAGCCCATGGCCGCCGCGAGGATCCTCTCCGGCGTGGCCTCCCCACGGCTGAACTCCCCGGTCACGGCGCCGCGGTGCAGCGCCAGGATGCGGTCGCAAAGGAGCAGCAGCTCCGGCAGCTCGCTAGAGATGAGGAGTATCGCCATCCCCGCCGAGGTCCACTGGCGCATCAGAGCGTAGATCTCGGACTTGGCGCCGATGTCGACGCCGCGGGTGGGCTCCTCCAGGAGGAGGACGCGGGGCTGCGTCTCCAGCCACTTCGCCAGCACGACCTTCTGCTGGTTGCCGCCCGAGAGCGTGCCTGCGGCCTGGTCCAGCGAGGCGAGCCTTATGTTCAGGGCCGCCGCCTGGCGCGCCGCGCTCGCCCGCTCGCGCCCCGGGCGCAGCACGCCGCCGGGCGACGCCCGGGAAAGCGAGGCGAGCGTCATGTTGTGCGCGACACTCATGGCCGGCACGAGGCCCGAGCCCTTTCTGTCGGCAGTCAGGTAGGAGAGGCCCCGCCTGATGGAGCGGGCGGGGGACTCTGGGCGGAAGGGCTCCCCATCGATCGTGACCGTGCCGCCGCATACGGCGCCGTAGGCCCCGAACAACCCGTGGAAGAGCTCGGTTCCCCCCGAGCCCTGGAGCCCGGCGATGCCGACGACCTCGCCAGCCTGCACGGCGACCGAGAAATCGGAGACGGCCGGGGGGCGACCGGGGACGGGATGGGGGACGCGAAACCCCCGGACAACGAGCACGCTCGTGGCGGCTGCGCCGGCCGGCCTCGAGGCAGCCTCGGCCCGCGGAGCGAGGTCGCGGCCGATCATCCACTGGATGAGCCTCGATTCGGGGCAGTCGGCGGCGGCCGCCGTGCCGACCCACCGGCCGTCGCGAAGGACCGTGATCCTGTCGGCCACGCGGTAGATCTCATCCATCTTGTGAGTGATGTAGATGATGGCG
The DNA here is from genome assembly GCA_035604815.1 of Opitutaceae bacterium. Lineage (GTDB taxonomy): Bacteria > Verrucomicrobiota > Verrucomicrobiia > Opitutales > Opitutaceae > Palsa-1447. The sequence goes on along the minus strand of DATNHT010000176.1, from coordinate 3,955 downwards.
CATCCCTTGCGCTTGAGGGTCCCGATGAGGGAGAACAGCTTCTCGACCTCGGCGCGGTTTAGGGCGCTCGTCGGCTCGTCCATGACCAGGATGCGCGCGTCGAAGGCGAGGGCCTTGGCGATCTCGATCAGGTTCTTTACGGAGAGCGGAAACTGCTCGACGGGGCGGGCGAGGTCGGCGGCTGAGAAGCCCATGTCGAGCTGCCGGCAGAGCGCGAGCGCCCGGCCCGCCTGCCCCCGGCGGTCGAGCCACAGGCCTCCGCGGCTCGCCAGTTCGCGGCCTAGGTGGATGTTGTCCATGACGCTCATGGAGTCGATGAGAGAGAGCTCCTGGTGGATGACGGAGATGCCCGCCCGGTTCGCCTCCTGGGGACTGGCGAAGCGGACCGGCTCCCCTCGGAGCTCGATCGCGCCCTCGTAGTCGGTGTGGATGCCCGCCAGGACCTTGATCAGCGTGCTCTTTCCGGCGCCGTTCTCGCCGGCGAGGATGTGGACCTCCCCCTCGTCGAGATCGAGGGAGACGCCGTCGAGCACCCGGTTGGGGCCGAAGAGCTTTCCTATCCGTCGCAATGCGAGCAACCGCGCGGGCATGGGCGAACGCCTCAGGGGCGCCGGCACCGCCTGTCGGCGGACTCCCGGAGGCCGCCGCTCGCGACCGTCATTGCCGTTCTAGTGTTCATGGGGATGCCCGGACAGCGCGGGCGCGAGTCGGGACGATGGCACGCGGGCCCGCCCGCGTAAATGGACAAAAGAGCGCAATTGGCGGGCCGGCTACGGCCTCTCGTATATGAAGATGTACCCCGGCGGGTTGATGGGCACCACCACGCGATCCTCCGAGGCCATCCGCCCCACCCAGTACGGCCAGTCGTAGTCCTTCCACCGCTCAAACCGGAAGCTGAGGCAGCAATTGAGCAGGATCGCCGCCAGCAGCGCCCCGGAGAGCCACCGAAGCGCCGAAGCCCGGCGCAGGTGGAGAAGAAGTATCCACAAGAAAAATACCTTTGGCCCGAAGAAATAGCGGTCGCCGTTGTGGACGGACGCAAGCTCCAGGATCCCGCCGCGGAACCTGTAGATCGCGGCCGCCGCCAGGAGCAGGAGCGATGCCGCGAACACCATGCGCCTCAGCCTGTCGGGCCCGATGCCGAGGCCGAGCACCACAAGGAGCGCCAGGCCCGCCGATCCGGCCAGGGCGCGCGTCAAAAGGGTGGCGGCGTCCGGCGCGGATGGCGGCGACAGGAGGCTCATCGAGACCCTCTGTCCGAAGGTGGCGAGCGCCAGGTATGCCGTTTTCTCGCCCGCCGTGGCCGGGAGCGGGAAATGCAGGATCTCACGCACCTGGATGGCGGCGCCGGCAAGGACGAAGCAGGCGATCCCTATCGAGGCAAAAGTCCGGCGGATCGCGGCCCGCGCGGCGAAGAGGGGGGCGAAGAGGACCGAGAACACGCCCGTCAGGCTGATGACGGCGGCGCAGGCGAAATCGAGGAGCCACTGGGAGGGCCTTTCAGGGTCCCGGGCCAGCAGCAGAACGATCAGCCCTATGGCGCCGATCCACTGGACGTTCGTCAGGTTATCGAACACCTCCCCGTTGTGGGGAACGAGGACGATGGCCAGGGCAAACAGCCCGGGATGGGGAAGGCCCACCCTTTGCGAGAAGAGCGCCAGCGTGAGGGCCAGGACGGCGCCGACGCTCACCGAGAAATAGGCGGCCGGAATCCAGAGCGGGTTGAGCCATGAGCAGAGCGCGGCCACGAGGCGGGCGCCGAGGTGAAGGTAGCCGGCGTAAGGGACGAGGATCGATCCCCACGGGTCGCGGCAGGCCCCCAGGAAGAACACCCCCCCGTCCTCGGCATAGAGCTGCGGGTGCAGGAACGATTCCGGCCGCCGAAGGAAGAGGATGGAAAGGACGGCGGCGGCCGTGAGGAATGCGGTCCGGGCCGGGTACGCTGGCGGCGGTCCTTGTTCAGTGCCTTGCATCGCGGGAGCTCGCTTGGCACGACAATTCACGGGCCCAAACCCGCCATCGGGGGGCGCGACGCCGCCCGCTCCGCATCCCGAATTCTCTCCCGGCCCCAAGGCCGGGTTGGGAGCCGCCGGGGGTCTCACGGCCCGTGCTCGGGAGGGGGCGCATCCGACGGCGGCGCGGGGTTCGCATCTATGGTGTTCGCCTCCATCACCTCGACGCGGGTGCCGTCGGGGTCGTAGCAATTGACCTGGCGCTTGCGGTTGACGCCGGTCCTGGCCGGGCTGGGGGTCCTGCAGCCCTCGGGCAGGGCCCGGGCCCGGAGCGTGGCCTCGGCCGCGCCGACTCCGGGAACCTCGAAGCACACGTGATTGAGGACGTGGAGCTGCTCGACGCCCGGCTTCGCGCCGTAGAGCATGAGCTCAACGTAGTCCCGGCCGTCCGGGACGCGGAGGTTGACCCAGCTCAGGGTCTTCCCGTCGCTGCTCCCCCTCCAGGACTCCGCGAAGCCCAGGATGCCCTCGTAGAACCCCAGGGAGGCCCGCAGGTCCCCCACGGCAAATCCTGCGTGGCTGATCCGCCCGGCGATGCGCGTCGGGGGCATGAACTGCCCCGCCTTCTGCATGGTCCAGCCGCCGGGCATGTACTGCGTGAACTCGACAATGTGCCCGTCGGGATCCTCGGTGAAGTAGTTGAGGTTCCCTATCCGCCCGGCCTTCGCCGTGGTGGGAAGCGCCTTTCCGCCGGGACCCTTCACGCCTCTTGAAATGAGGTAATCGAGCATCCCTTGCGCGTCGTCGGTCTCGAGGGCGATGTGGTAGAGGCTGTCGCCGTTCTTGGGCGTGTTGTCGCCGACCGGGAACAGCTCGATCGACTGGCGGTCGTTGACCTTGATCCACGCAATGAGGACGCCGCCCGCGCCGTCATTCAGCGTGTAGGGCTCGTCGAATCCGAGGTATCCCCTGTAGAAGGCGCGCGACCTGCCGAGGTCCCTGACCCAGAGGGCGACGTGGGAGACACCGGTGATCCGGGGGCGGCCCGGGGTGCCCGTGTCCTGGCCCCGGGAGGGCAGGGGGCCAACGGCAACGGCCGCCGACGCGGCGAGAAGAAGCGCTCGTGGTTTCATTGCTTTTGACTGAAGGACGCCAGAGGACATGAACCCGCGGCGCCGCGGGTGTGAAGCACAGAATCGCGCCCGCCGGGCGGCCGGCTACAGGACCTGGTTGGCGGCCATGACCGCCCGGTACCAGTGCGCGCTCAGCTTGGGCGTGCGGCGCTGCGTCCTGAAATTCGTGTGCACGACGCCGAACCGCCGCGTGTAGCCGTCGGTCCACTCGAAGTTGTCGAGGAAGCACCAGGCGAAGTACCCGCGGACCGGCGTGCCGTCCGCGATGGCGCGGTGGAGCTCCTTCAGGTAGCTGCGCAGGTACTCGACGCGGTGCAGGTCGAGGCATTCTCCGCCCTTGACCACGTCGTCGTCGTAGCCGCAGCCGTTCTCGGTGACGTAGACATTCTTCACCCCGAACACCGAGGAGACGAGGCGCGGGGCCCAGTAGAGCGCGCGCGGCGCGAGGTGCAGCCACGCGCTGTCCGTGCGCGGGTAGCTGGCGGAGGGGAAGAGCAGCTGCGGGCGGCCGTCGGCTCCGCGCCGCACGAAGAGGCCGGCGTAGATGTTCAGCCCGAGGAAATCCGTCGGCAGGCCTATGAGGGAGAAGTCGCCGCGCTCGACGCTGGGGCGGGACGCGCCGCACGCGCGCAAATACGAGTCCGAGTACCGGCCGTTGAAGATCGGGCCGAGGATAGACTGGTTCGCCTCGGCGAACCACTCGTGGGCGGCGGCGATCTCGGCGGGCGCCTCGACGACGGGGATGACCGTCTCGCAGTTGTCGCTCAGCCCGCAGCGCGCGCCGCGTCCGCCGTGCTCGCGCACGGCACGGACGCCGTGGCCGTGGCACAGGAGGGCGTTGTGGACGGTCTGGTTGACGACCTTTCGGCT
>DATNHT010000175.1:0-7664 GCA_035604815.1 Opitutaceae bacterium | reverse complement strand
CGTAGTCCCTGATCGCCTCCGATGGGATGGGGACCCCGAGGTCGCGCTGGGCCTTCATGACCGCGATCCAGAAGTCGCGCTCGAGCAGGACCCTTCCGTGCGTCGACCAGACATCCTTCATCGCCGCCGACGCGTAGCGCTCCGCCAGGACATTCAGGACGGACTCGCGGGGCACGGGGTCGGGCGTCTCGTTCACGGCAAACCGCCCAATAAATACCCCTTTCCCGCGAACGCCACCGGAAAAGCGCCCGGGTAGGGCCGGGCGACTTCCCCCCGGCGGGGCCCGCTACGCGGCGAGGCAGCGGACGGCCATGTCGCGCAGCACGTCCTCCTGCTCGTCCGGCCTGCGGATGACCTCCTCGAAGGCGTCGATGAACTCCCGCTGGTTGTCGATCAGGCGCCTGAGCGGCGGCAGGGGGGCGGCGCCCGCCAGCTTGCCGAGGTACCACGGATTCTGGGTGAAGACGTTGTACGAGCTCTTTTCGCCGGCGGCGTCGCCGAAGCTTGCGCCGTAGACGGCGGCCGCCTTGGGCAGGCCGTCGACCCCCCCCGGCCGCACGCTGGCGTCGCCGGCGTCCGCGAGCGCCCGCAGCTGGATCAGGATCCTGTTTCGGTTCTGCAGGGCGGAGAGGACGGGCCGCGCGTCGCCGCCGGCGAAGAAATGGCGCTTGAGCGCCGCGAGCGTCCACCGGAGGTCGCCGCTGAATAAGGCGTCCGCCGTCTCGAAGAAGTCCCCCTGCGCCGCGTTCGGCGTCAGCTCGGCGACGCTCGCCTCGTCGATCCTGGCCCCGTCGCCGGCGTGCGCGGCGAGCTTGCGGACCTCCTCGACGAGCAGCCGGGTGTTCGGGCCGATCCTCGCGAGGAGGAGCTCCAGGGCGCCCGGCGCGAATTCGACGCCGATCGCGCGCGCCTCGGCGTTGACCACGGCCCCGAGGGCCTCCGCGTCGCCGCCCCCGTCCGCGAGCACGAAGTCCGCGTTCTTCTCGCACCACTTGGCGAACGACCGCCTCCGGTCCACCGGGGCCGCCGTGATGAGGACGGCCGTCTCCTCGGGATTCACCGACTGGAGAACCTGCTGCAGGTCCTCGACCCGGCCCAGCGTCGTCTCGGCCTTGCCGGTCACCGTGTCCGCGAGGAAATTGACGTCCTTGAGCCACACGACCCGCCGGCCCCCGAACATCGGAAGGGTCAGCACCGCCTCGCGGAACCGGTTCACGGCCGATTCCACCTCGTCGACGTTGGCGGCGAAGCCGTTCACGATCTCGCGCGAGAACTCGTCGGCCGTCTCCCCCGAGAGCTCCTCGAAGCGTTGTCTTCCCAGCCGGCCGACCAGGAAATCGTCCTGTCCGCAGATGAAGGAGAAGTTGCGAGCGGCGGCGGGCATGCGGGGCGATTTGGCCGAAAGCTTAGGCCCGGCTCAAATCAAAACGGTCCCCAGGGTTGCACCTGGGTTGGCGGCGTGGCCGGCTAGCTGAGCCTTGCGCGCAAGTCGCCAATCCATAGGGTTGTCGCATGACGACCTCCGAACTGCCCGTTGCGATCGACCGAGAGAAGCTCGCGGCGCTTTGCCGTGGCCGGGGGGTTCGCAAGCTTAGCCTGTTTGGATCAGTGCTCCGGGATGATTTCGATCCGATCAAGAGTGATATAGACGTTTTGGTGGAATACCTTCCTGGCAAGCACCCTGGAATGCGCCACTTTAGCTTCCAGGATGAACTCGCTGGCATGCTGGGACGCAACGTCGACCTGTGTACGCCCCCGATGCTGAGCTCTTATTTTCGCAAGGACGCGCTATCCAATGCGGTGGCGTTATATGAGCACGCATGAGACCTTGGTCACGCTGCGGCAGCTGAAGGAGTTCGCGGAGGAAGCGGCGGAATTGGCAAAGGGACATTCGCGGGCGGACCTGGCGGCGGATCTGCGTCTCAGACGTCACGCCGAGCGTGTGGTTGAACTTATGGGCTAGGCCTGCAACCGAATCTCTAGGGATGTCCTGGAAAAGCACCCCGAGATTCCATGGCGACAAATTGTGGGCATGCGGAACTGGTTGGCGCACGGGTACGACGGTATCGATTATGATATTCTATGGGACGCGATTTCGCGGAACGCCTTAGACCTTCTCAAGGAGATCGAACCATTGATTGTCGAAATCCGTGTCAAGGAACGGGAGCTCAAGCGCGATATTTCCAGCGGGCTTTGACAGCGGTTGCGTGAAGGGGCGGCGTAAAACTTGCTTGGGAAGGCCGTAGCTCGTAGGTCCTTAACGTGAGTCAAAAGGCCAAGCCCCAATCCGACGCGGAGACCTCGTGGTGGCGCGACCTGATTCTCCTGTCGGTGGTCTTCGGGGCGCTCCTTGCGTGGAAGCTGGGCAGCGCTCCCCTCACCAATCCGGATGAGGGACGGTATGCGGAGATCCCCCGCGAGATGATCGCCAGCGGGGACTGGGTCACGCCGCGCCTGGACGGAGTCCCGTATTTCGAGAAGCCGCCGCTCACGTACTGGATCGTGGCGGCATGCGAGGAGGCGCTCGGCCCGAGCGAATGGTCGGTGCGGCTCGCCCCGGCCCTGTTTGCGCTAGGCGGGATCCTGGCCTCCTATGCCGCCGTACGGAAGATCTACGGGCGCGGCGCGGGATTCTGGACGGCGGCCGTCCTCGGGACCTCGCTCCTGTACGTCGCCCTCGCGCACCTGGTGAGCCTCGACGTGCCGCTCTCGGTCCTCATGAGCGCGACGCTCTTCTGCTTCATCCTCGGGGTGAGGGAGCCGCCAGGCGCGCGGCGAAGGGCGCTCTTCTACGGGCTCTATGCCAGCGCCGCACTGGCGACCCTGACCAAGGGGCTCGAGGGAACCCTCGTCACGGGCGCCGTGATGTTCCTCTGGCTCCTCATATTCAACCAGTGGGGGCGGCTGCTGCCGCTCTACCTGCCGAGCGGGATCGCCCTATTTGCCGCCATCGCTGCTCCCTGGCACGTGCTCGTCGCCTCCAGGAATCCCGGATGGGCCCATTTCTATTTCGTCTACGAGCACTGGGAGCGTTTCACGGACAAGGGGCACGGGCGGTACCAGCCCTTCTATTTCTTCGTCCCCATCGTGATCCTGGGGCTTTTCCCGTGGACGGGATTCCTCTGGTCCTCGCTCCGCGACGCGCTCGCCGGCGGGTGGTCCCGCCGCAGGGAGAATGCCGAGGCCTGGTTCTTTGCCACGTGGGCGGCGTTCGTCCTTCTCTTCTTCAGCATATCCCAGTCCAAGCTGATCCCCTACATCCTGCCGCTCTTTCCGCCTCTCGCCGTGCTGATCGGCAGGTGGCTCGCAGCCGTCGTGCCCCAGCCCGACGCGTTCAGGAGGATGCGGACGGGCCTTCGGGTCTTCGCCTTCCTTTGCGGGCTCATTGCGGCGGCCCTGTGCGTGGCCGTGCTCAAGCCCGGGATGATTCGCGACGCGTCGCAGGCGGCCGCGCTCCGGCCGTACGCCTTTGTCCTCGCCGCCATCCTGGTTGTCGGCGGGATCCGGGCGCTTGTCCCTCGCGCGGTGACGGGCCCCGCCAGGGGCGCCATTGTCGCGATGACGGCGACCTTCGTCTTCGTGTTCGGCGTCCTTACCTTCGCGATGCCGATCATCGACCTGCGCAGCTCGAAGGACGTCGCCGTCCCGGCGCGAGGGATCATCCGCCCGGGAGACCGCGTCTACGGCTACCACGGGTTCTTCCATGACTTCACCTACTACACGGGCGATGTCGTCGGTCTTGTCAGCTACAGGGACGAGCTGGAGCTCCAGTTTCTCGATCCCGCCGAGCTCAAGGCCCGCTTCATCGACGACGCCGAGTTCCGCCGGGAATGGGCCGGGCCCGGGCGCGTGCTCGCCGTTGCCCGCATCCGGGATGCGGCGGCGCTGTTCGCGGATCCCGGGTTTCGCTACCACCTCCTTGCGGCCGGTCAGCACCACTATCTTTTCAGCAACCAGCCTTGAGGATTGGCCGCCCTTCCCCAGAATGGCCCCCGCAATGCCCTCGCCCGCCGCCGCAAGACCCCCGGTAAAGCCGGCCGAGCCGTTCCTTCCCTTCACGCGGCCCTCGATCGACGATGCGACGATCGCCGGCGTCGCCGAGGTGCTGCGTTCCGGATGGATCACCTCGGGGCCGCAGGTGAAGGAGTTCGAGGCGAGGCTCTCGGAGTTCTTCGGGGTCCGGCCGGTGCGCGTGTTCAACTCGTGCACGTGCACGATGGAGATCGCGCTCAGGATCGCGGGCGTCGGGCCCGGGGACGAGGTGATCACGACCCCGCTTACCTGGGTCGCCTCGAGCAACGTGATTTTGGAGACCGGGGCGAGCCCGGTGTTCGTCGACATCGATCCCGCGACCCGGACGATCGACCTTGGCCGCGTCGAGGCTGCCGTGACGCCGCGCACCCGGGCGATCCTCCCGGTCGACCTGGCCGGGCTCCCGGTCGACCGCGACCGGCTGAACAGAATCGCAGGGAGTCGCGGCCTTCGCGTCGTGGAGGACGCCGCCCAGTCCTTCGGGAGCTCATGGAAGGCCAGGAGGATCGGCTCATTCGGGGACTTCGTGTCGATCAGCTTCCACGCCAACAAGAACATCACGACCTGCGAGGGCGGATGCCTCGTCATGAACGACGAGCGCGAGGCGAGCCTCGCGGAGCAGTACAGGCTCCAGGGCGTCGTGCGGTCCGGCCGCGACGGGATGGAGGTCGAGCTCGTCGGCGGGAAGTTCAACATGACCGATGTCGCGGCCCGGATCGGCCTCGGCCAGCTGCCCCATCTCGCGGAGTTCCTGGATAAACGCCGCGACCTGGCCCGGGCCTATTTCGAGGAGTTCGACCGGCCCGAGGCGCGGTCGCTCGGGCTCGGGCTTCCGCCCGCGAATTTCACAGACAGCAACTGGCACATGTTCCAGGTCATCCTCCCGGAGGAGCGGATGGCGGTCAGGCGCTCCGAGGTCATGGAGGAGATGCAGTCGGCGGGGATCGGGACGGGCGTCCACTACCCGGCGATCCACCTGTTCAAGCTCTACCGGGCAATGGGCTGGAAGGAGGGCGACTTTCCCCATGCGGAATACGCGGGGCGCAACATCCTCACGCTGCCGCTCTTCCCGGCGATGGCGCGCTCCGACGTCCCCCGGGTCGTCCGCGCGCTCGCCTCGATCCTCAGGAAACACCGCAAGGCATGAGTCCCGCGCCCGAGCTCACCGTCGTCATCCCGGTCTACAACGAGGAGCCCAACCTGCCGCTCCTCTTCTCGCGGCTGTATCCGGTCCTTGACGGCCTCGGGCGCAGGTACGAGGTGATCTTCACCAACGACGGGAGCGCCGACCACTCGCTGGAGCTTCTGAAAAAGCAGCACGGCGCGCGCCCCGACGTGACGCGCGTCATCGATTTCAACGCCAACTACGGCCAGCACATGGCGATCATGGCCGCATTCGAGCGCGTCCGCGGCCAGGTGGTCGTGACCCTGGACGCCGACCTCCAGAATCCACCCGAGGAGATACCCAAGCTTCTGGCGCTGATCGACCTGGGCCACGACTACGTGGGGGGATTCCGCACCGAGCGCCAGGACAGCCTCTTCAGAACCCTGGCGTCGCGGATCATCAACTTCGTCCGCAGGAAGACGACCTCGATCGAGATGACCGACCAGGGCTGCATGCTGCGCGCCTACAGGCGGCCGGTCATCGACGCGATCGTGCAGAGCGGCGCGAACAACACGTTCATCCCCGCGCTTGCCTACAGTTTCTCCGCCAACCCGACCGAGGTGGCCGTGAAGCACGAGGAGCGGCACGCGGGTGTCTCGAACTACTCGCTTTACAAGCTCGTCCGGCTGAATTTCGACCTGATCACGGGCTTCTCCCTGGCCCCGCTCCAGCTCTTCACGATAGTCTCGATGGGCTGCGCGGCGGGCAGCTTCCTGCTCATGATCGTCCTCGCGCTGCGCCGCTTCGTCTTTGTCGGGCCGGAGGAGGGCGGGCTGTTCACGCTCTTCGGCATCCTCTTCTTCCTCATCAGCGTGACGATGGTCGGGATCGGGCTCATCGGCGAATACGTCGGCCGGACCTACCAGGTCGTGCGCTCCCGCCAGCGCTACTTCATCCGCGAAATCCTTGAGACCGCGGACTAGCGCGGCCGGTGACCATGCCCGCCCCACGGATTCTCTTCTTCGGCTACGGCGAGGTCGGCCACGACTGCCTGGAGCTGCTCCTCTCCCGCGGTGACAATGTCGTCGCGCTCATCACGCACGAGGACAACCCGAGCGAGAAGATCTGGTTCAAGACCCCGGCGCTTGCCGCCCGGGCAAGGGGGGTGCCGGTCCACACGCCCTTGAGGGTCGGCACGCCCGAATGGGTGGCGCGGATCGCGCAGATGCGCCCGGACCTGATCCTGTCGGTGTATTACCGGAACATGATCAGCACGAAGGTCCTCGAGCTGGCCCCGCTGGGCGCCTTCAACATGCACGGCTCGCTCCTCCCGAAATACCGGGGCCGGGCGCCGATCAACTGGGCCGTGCTCCATGGCGAGCCCCGCATCGGAATGACGCTCCACAGGATGGTCAGGGAGCCCGACGCGGGGAACATCGTCGACCAGGAGGGCGTGGACATCGGGCCCAGGGACACGGCGCTGGACGCTTTCCGCAAGGCGCTTCCGTGCGCCCGACGCGTGCTGAAGCGGCAGATGGCGGCGCTGCTTTCCGGCAAGGCGCCCGAGACGCCGCAGGACGCGTCGCAGGCCACGTATTTCGGGGGGCGAAAACCCGAGGACGGCCGGATCGACTGGACACAATCCTCGCGACAGATCTTCAACCTGGTCCGCGCCGTCACCGATCCCTATCCCGGCGCGTTTACCGACCTCGGAGCGGCACGCCTCATGGTCTGGTGGGCCGAGCCCGACTCGCTGGCGGCCCGCGCAGCGAAGGGGAAAGCCGGCGAGGTCCTTTCGGTTTCTCCGCTTGTCGTGGCGACGGGCGACGGCGCGCTCGAGCTCACGCGAACCGAGTGGCGAGGCGCCTCGGTGCCGTCCGTGCGCGAAGGCCAGTTGCTCTAGGGAGTGTTTGCAAAATCAATGAATGAGCCAATCAAGGACTGCGGCGAGTTGAACGAATGCGAGAAACGTGATGGCGAGTTTCTCGTATCGGGTGCTGAGGCGCCGGTAGCGTTTGAGACGGCAGAAGAAGTTTTCGACTTTATGGCGCCTCCGGTTGTAGCCGCGGTGAAAGGCCACTGGCCAACGGCGAGAGCGCTTCGCCGGGATACAGACCCTCGTACGCTGTCTGCACAGGCGCGCCCGAAACGTGTCGGCATCGAAACCTTTGTCGGCGACAGCGCGGAAATGGCGCAAGCAGGGCAAGAGCGCCTCGACCGCGCAAAGGTCGTGACGTTGGCCCTCGGCCAAGCCGAGCGCCACGGCTCGCCCACCTCCCTCAACGATCGCGGCAAGTTTCGTATTGATCCCACCTTTAGTGCGACCGATCGCTTGGGCAGCTTGGCCGCCGCACGGGTTCGCACCGTCCTGATGCAATTTGATGTGCGAGCAATCGATATGCCGCAGTTGACCCGTGGCTCTCGCTGCGACAATCGCAAGCATCCGGGCGAACAGCCCCTCAGCACACCAGCGACGAAACCGCGAGTAGACCGAGTTCCACGGACCAAACTGCTCTGGCAGGTCGCG
>DATNHT010000174.1:0-21141 GCA_035604815.1 Opitutaceae bacterium | reverse complement strand
CCTCCCGCGTCGAGGCCACCACGTGGTCCACGATCCCATAGGCCTTCGCCTCCAGCGCGCTCATGTAGTAGTCGCGGTCCGAATCCTTTTCAACCTGCTCGGGCGTCTTGCCGGTGTGCCGCGCGATCACCTCGCTCAGGGTCTTTCGCCAGCGGAGGATTTCCTTTGCGGCGATCGCGATGTCGGCCGCCTGGCCCCCCGCGCCGCCCGAGGGCTGGTGAATCATCACGCGGCTGTTGGGCAGGGCAAAGCGCTTCCCCTTCGTGCCGGCGGCAAGCAGCACGGTGCTCATGCTGGCCGCCATGCCGATGCAGAACGTCTGCACGTCGCACTGCAGGAAATTCATGGTGTCGTAGATCGCCATCCCGCCGGTAACGACGCCGCCCGGGGAATTGATGTAGAGATGGATGTCCTTCTTCGCGTCCTCCATCTGCAGGTAGAGCAGCTGCGCGATCACAAGGTTGGCAACCATGTCGTCTATGGGCGTCCCGATGAAGATGATCCGGTCCTTAAGGAGCCGCGAATAGATGTCCATCGACCGCTCGCCGCGGCCGGTGTTTTCCAGGACTATGGGGACGTAGTAGCTCACGATTGGGACACCGTCAACCTAGCCTTGGACACCAGGAAATCAACCGACTTATCAAAAATAATGGACTCGCGCACCGACCTCAGGGCGTTCCGGTCCTTTGCCAGGTCCTTTGCCAGCTTGTCCGGCCTCTGCTTGGAGCGTGCGGCCTCGCGGCGGATGTAAAGGTCCAGGTCGCTGTCGGAAACCTCGATCTTCTCCGCCTGCGCGACCTTTGCGAGGATCAGCTCGATCTTGACGCGGTTGGCGGCGGCCTTCCGGGCTCCGTCGAAAAGCTCCTTCTTGTCCTTCTCAAACTGCTCGGGGGGAACCCCGCGGCGCATGTTCTCCTCGATGAACTGGCGCAGCACGCCCTGGGTCTCCGCCTCGACGAGGCTGTGCGGCGGCTCGAACTGGACCCGGTCCGCCAGCGCCTGGGTCACCTGGCTGCGCTGGGCGGCGTGGTTCCTGCGCTCCTTCTGGAGCTTCAGGTTCGCCCGGACCTGGCTCCTCAGGCCCCCGAGGTCGTCCACGCTGTGCGCCTTGAAGAAATCGGCGTTCAGTTCAGGGAGGATCCGCTCGCGCACCTCCTGGATGTCGAGCGCGTACTCGGCGGTCTTGCCCGCGAGCCCGGGCACGGGCTGGAAATCCGCCGGAAATGTGACGGTAACGCGCTTCTTGCCCCCTTTTTCGACGCCCGCCAGTTGCCTGCCGAGGCCGGGGATGATCCCCTCGTTGGCGCCTTCGACCTCCTCCCATGTCTGCGGGACCCTGGCGTAGAGCTGCTTGTCGCCGGCGATCTCCGCAATCGGCTTTCCGCCCAGCGATCCCTCGTAGGCCAGCTTGACGTAGTCCCCCTTCCTGGCGGGGCGCTCCACCGGCTTGAAATCTGCCCCGTCCGAGCGGAGCGCCTGGATGACATTGTCGACCTCGCCCTCGGTCGGCTCGACGGGCGCCACCTGCGTCGGCAGCCCGACGTAATCGGGCAGCGTGAAGTCGGGCCTGACGTCCACCGTGACCGTGATCGCGGCTGAGGCCCCAGGCTCGATCGTGCCCTCCTCGACGTTCACGACGCTCAAGACGTCCAGCTTCTCCTTCTCCAGGGCGCCACGGTAGGCCTTCGTGACCACCTTCTGCTTGAATTCCTCGGCGATCTCCTTCGCAAACCGCTTGACGACCATGGCGGCCGGGGCCTTGCCCGGGCGGAAGCCGGGCAGGCGGGCGAGGCGCACGTACTCCCCCAGCACCGCCTGGTGCTCGGTGTCGACCTCGGCCTTGTCCAGGGTGACGACAAGACTCCTGCGGGTTTCGGAAACGGTGCTCAGCTGGACGTTCACGGCGCGGATGCGGTTGTGGCTCTGCGGATAAAGTAAGGGTCCAGCGTGGGTTTCGCCGCGGCAGGGTCAATGCCGGAGTGGCTGCCCGCGGCGGGCCCGCCACGATTCCACTCCGCTTGACTCCCCGTCCGCGCCGGAAGTCTACTCGCGGGAGCTCCAGATGCAGAGAACGGACTGCGAAACGAGGATTCGGCAGGCGACGCCTCCAGATGTCGGGGTGGTGGTGGATATTCTCGGGGAGGCCGCGCGGTGGCTGGAGCTGGCGGGCATGCCGATGTGGAAGGGGCTCGAGCTGGAGCCCGCCCAGATCGCCTCCGATGTTGAAGCGGGGCTCTTCTATCTCGCGGAGCGTTCGGGCGACCCTGCAGCAACGGTGAGGTACCAGCTTGAGGATCCCGTCTTCTGGCCCGACGCCCGCCTTGGGGACGCAGCCTATGTCCATCGCCTGGCCGTGCGGCGGCGCTATGCAGGCACCGGTCTGTCCGCAGCCCTCCTGCGCTGGGCCGCCGAGCGGACCCGAACCCTTGGCCGCGGGTACCTGCGCCTGGACTGCGAAGCGTCGCGTCCGCGATTGCGGGAGGTCTATGAATCCGTCGGATTCAGGTACCACAGCGACAGGCGGGTCGGGCCCTACTTTGTCTCCAGATACGAGCTCGCCGTCGCGAAGAGCGGCGCGCAGTCCGCGGCAACCGCCGGATTGAGCCGCCGCCGCCGCTCTTAACCGGCTTGCCGGCGCCCCTCCCGCCCGGTTTGGTAGATTCGCGCCATGCCAAGCCTGAGCCAGATCCTCCGGGAGCATTCGCCCCTGCTCCTTATCGACGCCGCATCGGCGAGGATCCAGGTCGGCATCCTCGACATTGGAGCCCCGGCCCGCTGGTCCGCCCGGACGGACGAGGCCGGGGTCGGGGTGTTCGAATGCCTCGATGAGCTGGACGCCGACATCGGTTCCGTCGGGGCGTTCGCCTTTTGCGAGGGGCCGGGCTCGATCCTGGGCATTCGCACCTCGGCCATGGCGCTGCGCATGTGGTGCGTCCTTGGGCCGAGGCCCATGTTCGGCTATGTCGGACTGGCCGTCGTCGCCCGCGCCGTCGGGCGGCCGCACGTGGGCATAATCGCGGACGCGCGCCGCGGCCTGTGGCACCATTTCGCGCAGGGCGGCCGCCTCGAGCGGGTTCGCGCGGCCGAACTCTCGGGCGAGCTCATGATGCCCGAGGGCTTCCGGCACTGGGATCCGCTGCCGCCGCGCACGACCCTCACCTCCTACGACATGGCCGCGCTCCTGCGCCTTCCGGCGGTCGCGGAGGCGGACCTTTTCCGGGCGACCGAGGCCCCGGATGCCTCCCTGTACCGGGAACCCTCCTACGCGAAATGGACCCCGCAAATCCACAGGGCGCCGTGAACCCGGGCAACGCCCCCCTGCCCCTGCGCTGCTGGGCCGAGATCGACCTCGCGGTGCTCGAGCGCAACCTGCGCCTCATCCGGGCCTCACTCCCGGCGCACATCCGCTATGTCGCGGTCGTGAAGGCCGACGCCTACGGGCACGGCCTCGCCCAGATCGCGGCGAGGCTCATGCACGCGGGGGCCGACCTCTTTGCCGTGGCCAACATCGCGGAGGCCGCCCAGCTGCGCGAGCTGGGTCCCGGCTGGCCGATCCTCGTTCTGAGCCCGCTTCTGGCCGATGAGGACCGTTTCGTTGCCGAGTACGACCTCGCCGCCACCGTCTCGACCGAGGACGAGGTGTCCCGGCTCGACGCGGCAGCCGGGGCCGCCGGGCGCCCGATTTCGATACACCTGAAGATCGATACCGGCATGGGAAGGCTCGGCGTGTGGCACGAGGAGGCCCCCGCGATGGCCCGGCGCATCGCCGCCTCGCCACACCTCAGGCTCGCCGGCGTCTTCACGCACTTCGCCAGTCCGGACGAGGACGCCGAGTTCACCGAGGAGCAGCGGCGCCGGTTCCTTGCCGCGCTTGACGCCTGCGGCCTCGCCGGGCTTCCGCCGGAGAGGCTCCTTGTCCACGCGGACAACAGCGCGGGGATCGAGACCATGCACGCCAGGAGCCCGTTCAACGCCGTGCGGATTGGGCTCCTGCAGTTCGGAATCCTGCCGCATCCGGGTTCGTTCCTTTCCCAGGTGAGGACCGAGCCCATATTCAGCTTTCGCACGCGGGTCGGCATCGTGAAGTGGCTTCCCGCAGGCACGACCGTCAGCTACGGGCGGACACGCAGGCTCGCGCGCGCCTCGAGGACTGCCGTTCTTTGCGCCGGCTATGGGGACGGGATCCCGCGCTCGGTCAGCAACCGGGCGAGCGTGCTCATCCGCGGGGTCCGGTGCCCCGTGCTCGGCCGCGTGACGATGGACCAGACGGTCGTGGACGCGACGGACGTCGCGGGAGTGGCCTGCGGCGACGAAGCCGTGCTCATCGGGCGGCAGGGGGACGACGAGATCTCCGTCGGGGAGTTCAGCCGCTGGGCGGACACCATACCCTGGGAGACGCTCTGCCTGGTGACCAAGCGCGTGCCCCGCGTCTACAGGACGGTGCTCGGGACCTAGGGTCGGCGGGGGCTACCGGCCGTCGAAGTCATCCGCGTCGAACGGGGGCGTAAGTCCCGTGTAGTCCGCGATCACCTTGGCATCATAGGGCGCATAGAGGCCTTCTTGGGTCGAACCTGTACCATAGCCCGAATTGCTGCCGAGCGGATTGCTTCCCCCTGCAAGGGGAAGGCCGAAACTCTGAAGGATGTCGCCGGCCTTGTTGATTCGAATCACCCGGTTGTTGAACTGATCGCTGATCAAGGTGTCGCCATTTCTCAGGCGCACAGCCCGCGTCGGCAGAGGGTCGGCGATGCTGAGGGGGTCGGTGTTGGTGAAATACACCCAGACGATCTTGTCATTCTTATCCACCTCGACGATGCGCGAATTCCCGGAATCGGTGAGAAGGGTGTCCCCATTCTCCAGGCGGCTGGCGAACGCAACCGCGCCGACCGTGCCACCCGCCGTGAATGTCCGCACGATCTTGTCGTCGCGCGTCACCTCAATCGCCCTGTCGTTGTTCTCGTCGGCGATGAGGACATGCCCGTCCTCCAGAAGCTCGGCCGAGTTTGGGCTGTTGAGCTGGGCCTTCGGATCATGGTTTGAACCCGGGTATTGCCAGGCGATCTCCTTGAAGAGGGTCACCTCGATGATCCGGTTGTTGCCCTGATCCGTTATGAGGACCCCAAAGGAGGGAAGAAACGTGCACTGGACCGGCGTGCTGAGCAGATTTGGGCCGGAGCCGGTCTGCCCGAACTGGCCGTACTGCCAAATGATCCTGCCGGCCCGGTCGACGAATACGACCCTGTTGTCCACCGCCCCGCCGGGGCTCTGCGGGATGACGCCCGGTGGAGTTCCCGTGCCGGCCATCAGCGTGAACGGGCCGACGCGCTCGGCGTCATTGCACCCGATAATCGACTTGTCGCTGAAATCATTGGGCCCGAGGCCGAACGACCAGAGGATCGTCCCCGAATTGTCCACCTCTATGACCCGATTGTTGAATTGATCGGCTATCAGCGTGTTGCCCGGACGGTTGTAGCCGTCGGAGGCCCGGGCGGGAGCGCCTGCGGTCAATGCGAACAGAGCCATCGCCATGGCAAAGCAGCCAGGGCCCAAACGAAGCGTTGCGAGCATTCTTGTTTTCATTGTTGGTTTCGTTCCTAGACAATTGCCAAGCGTCACGGCCGCGCGGCAAGGGCCCGTCCGACCGCCCGCGCGATGCGACCCGAGGTCCCTCCCGGGGACCGGTCGTATCGGTCCCCGGGGGTTCCGGTCCGGGACGACTTCGCGGAGGAGGCGGCATTTGGCCTGTCCAAATTCACGGCTAGGGCTTCGACCTCGCGTCGTCCTGCGGGTTCGCCGCGAAAATGGATATACGGTAAAAGCTGTGTTACCTTTCCTGGATCACGGTGCCCGCCCGGGGGTCGTGGGATTCCGCCCCCAAGCCGTCGCGATCGCCGCCCGGAGCCGCGCAGCTACTTGCCGATTCCGAATGCCCGGAACCCGATGTCCCTGAGCTTCTGCAGGTCCAGGATGTTCCGGCCGTCGAAAATGAACGCGGGCTTGGACATCGACTCGTATATCCGGGCGAAGTCGAGCGACTTGAACTCGTCCCACTCCGTGGCGACGGCGAGGGCGTGCGCGCCCTGGGCCGCCTTGTAGGCGCTCGTCGCGACCGTCAGCAGCGGGTTGTCCACGCCCGCCCCGAGCACGTCGCGACGAATCTCGTCCGCCGGCACCTTCGGGTCGTACACCGTGACCCGGGCCTGTTCCGCGATGAGGTCCCGGCACACGAAGATCGCCGCGGACTCGCGGGTGTCGTTCGTGTCCTTCTTGAACGCAAACCCCAGCACCGCGATCTTCTTGTCGGCGACGGAATCGTAGAGCGCCCGCACGATTCGGGTCGTGAACCGGTGCTTCTGCCAGTCGTTCATCCTCACGACGCCGTCCCAGTACGCGGCGACCTCGGGCAGGGCGAAGTGCTCGCACAGGTAGACAAGGTTGAGGATGTCCTTCTGGAAGCACGAGCCGCCGAAGCCCACCGAAGCCTTGAGGAACTTCGGCCCTATCCGGGAATCCCTGCCAATCGCGTTGGCCACCTCGTCCACATCCGCACCCGTCGCCTCGCAAAGCGCGGAGATCGAGTTGATCGAGGAAATCCGCTGCGCGAGGAACGCGTTAGCCACGAGCTTTGAAAGCTCCGACGACCACAGATTTGTCGTTATGATCCGGTCGCGCGGGACCCAGCGGGCGTAGATCTCGGCCAGCTTCCGGACCGCGGCGGCCCCATCCCGCGTCCGCTCGCCGCCGATGAGGACGCGGTCCGGATTCAGAAGGTCGGCGACGGCCGTCCCCTCGGCGAGGAACTCGGGGTTCGAGAGCACCTGGAACTTAATTCCGCGCCCGTTGGCGGCCAGGATGTCCTTGATCGTCTCGGCCGTCTTGACCGGGATCGTGGACTTCTCGACGATGATCTTTGTCCCCTTCGCGCATTCCGCGATCGTCCGGGCGACCGACTCGATGAAGCGCAGGTCGGCGGCGCGCCCCGCCCCGACGCCGTAGCTCTTCGTCGGCGTGTTGACCGCCACGAAGACGATGTCGGCGGCCTCGATTGCGCCCCTGACGTCCGTCGAGAAATGCAGGTTCCTGCCGCGGACCTTGTTCACGATCTCGTCGAGGCCAGGCTCGTAGACCGGCAGGCTCTTCGAGCCCCAGGCGGCGATCCGTGAGGCGCTCATGTCGACCACCATCACCTCGATGTCGGGCGCCTTCAGCGCGATCACCGCCATCGTGGGTCCGCCGACATAACCGGCGCCAATGCAGCAGATCTTCATTCGAATGGAGCGCCCATGTTGGAGCCGCTCCCGGCAAATCCAAGCCGTAAAGGAAACGCGCGACCGCGGCCGTGGGGCACGCTCACGCTGGTGTCGGGGCGGGCGCGGGGCCGCCGGCAGCCAGGTCCTCCGTCGAGGCCTGCTTGTCGGAACCCTTCTTCTCTTCGGGCTTCTCGACCGGCTTGCTTATGAACGCCGTGGCTATGGGCGAGCGGATCTCGCCAAACTCAAGGATCTCGAGGACGTGCCTGCCCTCGAGCGTCTCGTGCTCCAAAAGCGCCGCGGCAATCTTGTCCAGGGCCGGGCGGCGCTCGCTGATGATCTTCTTCGCCCGCTCGTACTGCTCCGTGATGATCCTCTGGATCTCCACGTCGATCTTGCGGGCGGTCTCCTCGGAAACGTTCTCCGTCCTGGTGATGTCGCGGCCCAGGAACACGGTGTCATGGTTGTCGCCGTAGGCGATCGGGCCGAGCGAGCTCATGCCCCAGTCGCAGACCATGTGGCGGGCGAGCACGGTGATCTGCTTGATGTCGCCCGCGGCGCCGCTCGAGATGTCGCCCATGACGAGCTCCTCCGCGATCCGTCCGCCAAGCCCCATTGCGATCTGGTTGAGCATCCGCTTCATCGCCTGAGTGAGCACGTCCTTCTTCGGTATGAACATCGTGCTTCCGAGGCTGCGCCCGCGCGGGATGATGGTCACCTTGTGAACGGGCATGTGCCCGTCGTCCAGGACGCCCTGGATGAGCGCATGGCCGGCCTCGTGATAGGCGGTCAGCCTCTTTTCCTCGTCGTCCATCAGCCGCCGGCGCTCGCGGCCGAACTGGACCTTCTCGCGGGCCTCCTCGACGTCGGAGGCGTCGATCTTCTTGCGGTTCCTGCGCGCGGCGAGCAGCGCCGCCTCGTTGAGAAGGTTGGCGAGCTCGGCGCCGGACAGCCCCGGCGTCCCACGGGCGATGACCCCGAGGTCGACGTTTTCGCCCAGGCTCAGCTTGCGCGCATGCACGCGCAGGATCTGCTCCCGGCCAATCATGTCGGGAAGGTCCACGAAGATCTGGCGGTCGAACCGGCCCGGGCGCAGCAGCGCGCTGTCGAGGACGTCGGGCCGGTTTGTCGCGGCGATGATGATGACGCCCTCGGTCGTGTCGAAGCCGTCCATCTCGACAAGGAGCGAGTTGAGCGTCTGCTCGCGCTCGTCGTTGCCCCCGCCGAGACCCGCCCCGCGCTGGCGGCCCACCGCGTCGATCTCGTCGATGAAGATCAGGCACGGGGCGCTCTTGCGGCCCTGCTCGAACATGTCGCGCACGCGCGAGGCGCCCACGCCGACGAACATCTCGACAAAATCGGAACCGGAGATGCTAAAGAAGGGAACGTCCGCCTCCCCGGCGACCGCCTTCGCCAGGAGCGTCTTGCCCGTTCCCGGGGCCCCGACCATGAGGATGCCCTTGGGAATCCGCCCGCCCATCTTGGTGAACTTCTTCGGGTCCTTGAGGAATTCAACGACCTCGGAGACCTCTTCCTTGGCCTCGTCGCAGCCCGCGACATCCCCGAATGTGACCTTGTCGCGATCGCGCGTCAGCAGCTTCGCCCGGCTCTTTCCGAAATTGAGCGCGCCGCGGCCCGCCTGCCGCAGCTGGCGGACGAACAGAAAGTAAAGGACGCCCATGATGATCAGGATCGGGATCACCTGCGCGGCGATCTGGGTCACCATGTTCGTCGTCGGGCGCTCGATGAACTTGTTGGTCTTCTGCAGCCGCTCCATGTTCTGGTCGGTGAGGCGGCCAGCGGCCCTGAAATAGGGGGTCTTCACGTGCCGCTCATTCGTGAGCACCGACTCGTTCAGCTCGCCCGTGATCACGACCCAGTCGCGCGTGCCGCCGCCGGTGGGATCGGGCTGGATCAACGCCCCCGGCTTCACGTCCCCTGCCTCGGCGTGGGTGATCACCTCATAGATGGTCATCTGCGCCGGCGAAACCGAGATTCCCGGCGACCAATAGAGCAGGGCGACGACGGCAAAAGCCAGAATGACCCAGAATATGAGGACCTTGGGCTGAAAACGATCGGGCGGGATGTTTCTCAGCTGCCGGCGCGGTTTCTTTGTGTCGTTGTCGGACATCTAGATAAGTATGACTTTGCAAACAACTTGATTGTTCCGTGGCATAAGTCAATGGAACGTCCTGCGGACCCGGCGCAGCGGCTCGAACCGCAACCGGCCCGCACGGATCGTCGCAAAGCCTTCGGATCCAAGGCTGTGCCTGACCGACGATCCCTTCTCCACGGCGCGCAGTAGCGCGTCGAATCCCTGGCGCGAGAGCTCGCCCGCCCTGGGTTGCAGAAGCAGCCACCGGTGGAGCGCCCGGCGCACGATCGCCCGCGGCCGGCCCGCAAGGCGGGCCACGCTGAGCGAGCGATCCGCCCCGACGGGGCCCAGGGCGTCCACCCACGCCTCGAGCGCGCGGTCGTCCTCCTCCAGCAGTTCGCGCGAAAGCGCGGCTCCCGAAAGGGCATCCCGCTGCGCCGCCCGGACCCAGCGCGGGATGACGTCGAGCCTGAGCCGGTTCCTGAAATGCGCGCCCGCGGCGTTGCTCGAATCCTCCCTCCACGGGGCCCCTGCCACGCGCAGCGCGCGCGCGATCTCCGCCTTCGTCACGCTCAGAAGCGGCCGCACATGGAACCGGAGCCTAGTCCCGGCCCGACCCGCCGCGACGGCGTGGATCGCCCTGGGCGCGGCGAGGCCCGCCCCGCCGCTGCCGCGGGCCAGGCGCATCAGCATCGTCTCGGCGATGTCGTCCTTCTGGTGGCCAAGCCAGAGCACCCGCATGCGCCGCCTGGCCATCTCGCGATCGATGAAGGCGAAGCGGGCGGATCGGGCCCTCGCCTCGCTCCGCGATCTCTGCGCGGCCCTCCATCTGCCGGACACCAGCGTCAGCTCCAGCGCCGCGCACAGCCTTGCGCAGAAGCGGGCGTCGGCCGCGGACTCGGCGCCCCGCAGGCGGTGATCGAAGTGGAACGCCCTCAGGCGCGCCCGGCGCGCGGGCCAGTGCGCCCATAGAAGCAGCAGGAGCCCCACCGAGTCGGCGCCCCCGGACAGGGCGACCGCCCACCGCTCGCCCGCGGGCCGGGCATCGGCCCAGCCCACGACGGCGGGGTGCAGCCGGTCGCGGGGGATGAGCTGGGCCAAGGTGGCCGCGGCCCTGGGCCAGTCATAGGTGCGGCGCGTGTTCATGGGGTGGACCCGCCGGACCCGCCTCAGGCAAACGAAAGATGCGCCTTGCCGAAATAGGGGACGAGGGCCGCCGGAATCTTGACGCGGCCATCCGCCTCAAGGTTGTTCTCGATGATCGCCGCGAGGACCCTCGGCACAGCGAGCCCCGACCCGTTTAGGGTGTGCACGAGTTCGGCCCTGCCCGTCTCCCTCGACCTGAAGCGGATCTGCGCGCGGCGCGCCTGGAACGCCTCGAAATTCGAGCAACTCGACACCTCGAGCCACCGCTTCTGGCCCGCCGCCCAGACCTCAAGGTCGTACTTCTTTGATTGAGCGAACCCAAGCTCGCCGCCGCACATGAGCAGGACGCGGTACGGAATCTCGAGCTTGACAAGGAGCGCCTCGGCGTCCGCCCGCAGCTTCTCGAGCTCGTCGTAGCTCGTCGCGGGGCTGACCCACTTGAGGAGCTCCACCTTGTCGAACTGGTGGACGCGGTTCAACCCGCGCACATCCTTGCCGTAGCTGCCCGCCTCGCGCCGGAAGCAGGGCGTGTAGGCGCACCGGCAGACGGGCAGCGCCGCCGCCTCCAGGATCTCCTCCCTGTAGAAGTTCGTGACCGGCACCTCGCCCGTCGGGATGGCGAACAGCCGGTCGGGCGCGGTCTCGTACATCTGGCCCTCCTTGTCGGGGAGCTGTCCGGTCGCCGTCGCGCTGGCCGCGTTGACGAGGATCGGCGGCGACACCTCCACGTACCCCGCCCTCGCGCCCTCCTCCAGGAAGAAGTTGATGAGCGCCCGCACGAGCCGCGCCCCCTCGCCGACGAAGAACGGGAAGCCGGCCCCCGTCACCTTCGCGCCGCGCTCGAAGTCGAAGAGCCTCGAGAAGCCCGGGACGTCCCAGTGCGGGACGGCGCAGGCCGAGGCAGCCCCCGTGTCACCGTGGGTCGAATACACGACGTTCGCCTCGGGCGTCGCGCCCTCCGGGACGCTCGGGTGCGGGAGGTTAGGGAGCGTCAGCATCGCCTCGCGGCTCCTCTCCTCGGCCGCCTTGAGGCCCGCCTCCCTCTCCTTCAACCTCGAGGACACGGCCTTCATCTCGGCCACCTTGGCAATGAATTCCGGCGACCCCTTGGGCAGCGCGGCCATGGCCGCGTTCGCCGCCTTCTGCACCGAGCGCAGCTGCTCGACCTCATGGAGCTGGGCGCGCCACGCGGCGTCGGCGCCGAGCGCCGCGTCGAGGTCCACCTTGAGGTGTTTCTTCGCGATCGCCGCGCGCACGAGGTCGGGCGATTCGCGGATGAGCTTGGGGTCGAGCATAGGCAGAGCCTTTCTTGGGGCCGGCGGCCGGGCGCGTCAACGGCCCCTTATCCTCTGGAACCGCGCGTAGACGTCCCGCGCCGACAGAAGCTTCAGGTCGCCCACCGGCGCCTGGATGACGTGGTTGTGCGGTCCGCCGACCGGATAGGGGCCGAAGAGCCGCGGATCACTCGGCCCGAATATCGCGAACACGCGCACGCCAAGGGCCGCCGCGAGGTGCATCGGCCCGCTGTCGTTGCTCACCACCCATTCCGCCCGCTTCACGAGCGCCGGCAGCGAAACAAGGCTCGTGTTGCCGGTCAGGTTAAGGAACTGCGCCGCGGGAAACGCGCCCCGGTCGGGTAGGAAATTGTTCCCGGCCCAGACGACCTTGCGGGACCGGTCCTCCCTGAGGATCATCTCCGTCAGCTGCTTGAACCCGCCCCATTTCTTGTCGGGCCGCCGGCTGTCGGGAAAGAGCACGAACGGCCTGCTCCCGCCGCGGCCGTCCGCAAACTTGAGGTTCAGGCTGTCCACCTCGCGGAACCTTAGGGTCCCCCTGAGCTCAGGCTTGGCCCCGAGGACGGGGCAGAACTGAAGGAGGATGTCGAGGGCGTGGCTCCGGCGCCCCTCCGGCGGCAGCGGGATCTTCTCGTCATAGAAGAGGCCCGCCCACTCCCTCGCGTCGCTGCGGCCCACCTTGTGCTTCGCCCGCGCGCGCGAGGCCATGAGGCCCGTCCTCAGGAGCCCCTGCATGTCGAAGACATAGTCAAACTTCGTGGCCCGCACCTCCCGCATGAGCCTGAGGAATCCCTTCGCCCCCGCGTTCCTCTCGAACACGTACACCCTGTCCACCGCCTCGCATGCGCGGACGATAGGCGCGAACATCTCGCGGACGACCCACGAGATGCGAAGGCCGTCCCGCTGCGCCTTGAGCGACGTGGCGACCTGCAGGCCCTGGACGATGTCGCCGAGGGAGGACGGTTTGATGATGAGGAGTTCGGTCATTGACGCGCGAGCGTTACTTTCCATGGCTTTCCCGGGCGAAATCAAACGCCAAATCCCATGGCCACGCCAACCCACGCTTGATTCCGACCGCACTGAGTATCCTGGGCTGGCTGCTTGCCGTCGCGCCCGAGCCGGCCCTGCGCGCGCTCTGCGCCGCCGGCGGCGAGCTGATCCTCTGGCTGGCCCCCCGCCGGCGCCGCCTCCTTCGCTCCAACCTGGACCACGCGTTTCCCGACCGGCCCCGCGCCTGGCGCCGCCGGATCGCGCGCGAGAGCTCGCGCCGGCTGGTCGAGACGGCGATGCTTTCCCTGGCCGCACCCTTCCTTTCCGAGCGCCGGATCCGAAGGATCGCGCGCCTCGGCGCGTCGACCGAGGCGTTTGCCCGCGAGATCTCGGCCCGTCCCCGGCCGGTCGTCCTCGCCACGCTCCACCTCGCCCTCTGGGAGAGCCAGACCTGGCTAAAGGCGCTCAGCCCGGTGCCGCTCCCGGAGTTCGGCATCATCTTCCGCCCCCTCGACCGAGCGTCCGCGGACGCCTTCGTGAAGCGCACGCGCGAGCGCCACGGCATGCGGCTCCTCTCCCGCAGGGAGGGCTTTGCCGAGGCGCTGGAGATCCTGCGGGGGAAAGGCTGCGTCGGCGTCCTCTTCGACCAGAATGCGGGGATGCAGGGCGCCCTGACGCTCCTGCTCGGCCGCGTGTGCTCGACAACGGAGCTGCCAGGGCTTCTCGCCGCGAAATTCGGGGCAGAGCTGCGCACGTTCTATCCGCGGCGGACCGCGTTCTGGCGCGTCACGTTTGAAACCGACCCGGTCGCGAACGACGGGACGGTGTCCGGCGCCACCCTCTCGCTCAACCGCTGGTTCGAGGCCGCCATGTCCGACGAGGGCCTGTGCGCCTCCTGGCTCTGGGCGCACGACAGGTGGAGGAACCAGGACATCCCCGCGGTCCGCCTGCGGCTCGAGGCCAAGCGGGACCTTCTCCCGGCCGACCTGCGCTCCCGCGGGCTCTCCCGGCCTCCCCGCGGCACCCGGTTCTGGATGCGCCTGCCGAACTGGCTGGGCGACGTCGCGATGGCGGTTCCGCTGCTGCGCGCGGTCCGCGAATCGCGCCCCGACGCGGAGATCACGCTCCTCGCCCGGCCCGGATTCGTCCCGCTGCTGGAGTCACTGGGAGTCGCCGACAGGATTCTCGCGCTGCCGGGGCGCGGGCCGGGATACTTCGCGCGCTTCGCCCGGCTGCGCGCGTCGTACCCGGACGTCTGGATCCTGTTCACCAACTCCGTCCGCGGGGACCTCGAGGCCCGGATCGCCGGCAGTCCCCAGCGCTTCGGGATCCTGAGGCCCGGCAGGCACCGCCCCCTCCTCACCCACGCCTACCGCCCGCCGGAGGGCTTCGACGAGGCGCACCACCATCAGCTCGAACTCTGGGACAACTTTCTGCGCCACTTCGGCCTGGACGCGCCCCTGGACTGCTCGCCTCTCTCCCCTGCGGCGCCCTGGGCCAGGCCGGCCGGGCCCGCGGCCGACGCGGCGGGCGCCCGGCCACGGCCGATCGGTCTGATCGCGGGATCGGAGAACGATCCGTCCAAGCGGTGGCCCGTGGGGCACTGGCGAAGGCTCGTCGAGGCCTTCCCGGCCGACCGCTTCATCCTGTTCGGAACGCCCGGAGACGCCGCGGTCGCGTCGGAGGTCTCCGCCGGATTTGATCGGGACCGCGTGGCTAACCTCGCCGGGGAGACCAGCCTCGCCGAGTTTGCGGCCGCGCTCCTGGGGTGCCGGCTCCTGGTCGCGAACGACACCGGAGGCATGCACCTTGCGAACGCGCTCGGCGTGCCGCTGATCGCCCTCTTCGGCCCGACGAATCCCATCCGCACCGGCCCCGTGTACGCCTCGCCCTACAGGATACTCCAGCCCCCCGGCTGCCCCCCGGCGGGCGGAGGCCCTCTCGGGGATCTGGCCCCCGAGGCCGTCATCGCCGCGGTGGGAGACTTGCCATGGCGCCGCTGAGGCGGACAATCCCCTGCCGCCGATGCCGCTCCTCTCAGTCACCGACCTGCGCACGCACTTTCACACGCGGAGCGGCGTCTACCGCGCTGTCGACGGGGTGAGCTTCGAGGTCGAGCGCGGCGAGACCCTCGGCATGGTGGGAGAATCCGGCTCGGGCAAGTCGGTGACCTGCTATTCGATCATGGGTCTGGTACCCCAGCCGCCCGGGAAGATTGAGGGCGGCTCCGCCGTGTTCGACGGCGTGGACCTCCTGCGCTGCAGCCCCGCGCAGGCGCGCTCGGTCCGCGGCAAGCGCGTGTCGATGATATTCCAGGACCCGATGACCTCGCTCAATCCCTACCTGCGGGTCTCGGAGCAGGTCATCGAGCCCCTTCTGATCCACGAGAACGTCTCGAAGAGGGAGGCGCTCGGGCGGGCGCTCGCGATGATGGAGGCCGTGGGGATCAGCGACGCCGAGCACAGGATCCAATCCTACCCCCACGAGTTCTCCGGGGGGATGCGCCAGCGGGTGATGATCGCGATGGCGCTCATCACGCGGCCCGAGCTCCTGATCGCCGACGAGCCCACGACCGCCCTCGACGTGACCGTCCAGGCCCAGATCCTCGAGCTGATCCGCAGGCTGCAGCGCGAGCTTGGGATGGCGGTCATCTACGTGACCCACGACCTGGGTGTCGTCGCGGGCCTCTGCGACAGGGTCCAGGTCATGTATGCCGGGCGGATCGTCGAGAAGGCCGGCGCCAGCGCCCTCTTCCGCTCGCCCCTCCATCCGTACACCCGCGCGCTCCAGCGCTCGATCCCCTCGCTGCAGCCCAAGGGCAGCGAGCTCTTCACGATCCCCGGCATCCCGCCCGATGTCTCGAAGCCCCTGCCGGGCTGCGCGTTCGCGCCCCGATGCGGGTTTGCGGACGACGCCTGCAACGCCGCCGTTCCGGAGCTTGCCGAGGCCGTTCCCGGCCACGCGCACGCCTGCATCCGGATGAGGGCCGGGGAAATCTCCTGGGATGCCTGAGGGGCAGGAGC
Organism: Opitutaceae bacterium; assembly: GCA_035604815.1. Taxonomy (GTDB): domain Bacteria; phylum Verrucomicrobiota; class Verrucomicrobiia; order Opitutales; family Opitutaceae; genus Palsa-1447. Next base: position 5,342 of record DATNHT010000174.1, on the reverse strand, counting down.
GCCATGGCCGAGAACATCCTCGAGCTCAGGGACGTCAGGACCTACTTCCCGGTCCACAAGGGTTTCCTCGTCAGGAGGCAGACGGGGGCCGTGCGCGCGGTCGACGGCGTCACGTTTTCCGTCCGGCAGGGCGAGGTGCTGGGCCTCGTGGGCGAATCCGGCTGCGGCAAGTCCACCCTCGCCCGCACGATCCTTCGTCTCGTTCCCGCGACGGGCGGCGTTGTCCTCCTGAACGGGCGCAATCTCGGCCAGGCGTCGCGGGCGCAGATGCTCGCCTGCCGGCGCGACCTGCAGATGATATTCCAGGACCCCTACGCCTCGCTCAATCCTCGGATGACGGTCCACGCGACGCTCGCGGAGCCGCTGCTCGCCCACCGCATCTGCGGCAAGAGGGACGTCCAGGGCCGCGTCGACGAGCTCATGAGGACCGTCGGGCTCGCTCCGCGGTTCGCGCGCAAGTATCCCCACGAGTTCTCCGGCGGCCAGCGCCAGCGCATCGCGATCGCGCGCGCCCTTGCGCTGCGCCCCAGGATCATCGTCGCCGACGAGCCGGTTTCGGCCCTCGACGTCTCGATCCAGGCGCAGATCCTCAACCTGCTCTCCCAGCTCTGCCGGGAGATGAGCCTCGCGCTGATCTTCATCGCCCACGACCTCTCGGTGGTCCGGCACATCTCGGACCGGGTCGCCGTGATGTACCTTGGCAAGATTGTCGAAATCGGGCCCGCCGAGGACGTGATCGACCGGCCCCGGCACCCCTACACGCGCGCCCTCGTGAGCGCCATTCCCGTCCCCGACCCCGAGGTCGAGCGGGCCCGCCAGCGCATCGTCCTCGCGGGCGACCCGCCCTCGCCGATCAATCCTCCGGCCGGCTGCGCGTTCCACCCCCGCTGCCCGTACGCGGTTGCCCGGTGCCGGGAGGCGATCCCCCCCCTCGTCGCGGCCGGCCCCTCGCGCGAGGCGGCCTGCATCCGCCTAGGCGAGCTTCCCTGAAGGGCCCCGCGCCCTATTCGGCCTTGAGCCCCAGGTGCTGCTCCAGCGCGTCCACCCGCTTGAACAGCTCGGGCAACCTCTTGCGCAGCACGGCTATCCGCTGCTCCACGATCAGGGGCAGCGAGGGCGAGCCGAAAACGGAGGCTCCCGCGGGAACGTCCTTGCCCACGCCGGACTGGGCGCCGACCTTCACTCCCCTGGCGAGCGTGAGGTGCCCCGCGAGCCCCGCCTGGCCCCCGAGGACCACGTAATCCTCAAGCGTGGTGCTGCCCGCGATTCCGACCTGCGCGCACAGCAGGCAGTGCCTTCCAATCACGACGTTGTGGCCCACCTGCACGAGGTTGTCGATCTTCGTGCCCTCGCCAACGACCGTCAGGCCGAAGCGGGCGCGGTCGATCGTCGTGTTGGCGCCGATCTCGACGTCGTCCGCGATCAGAACGGCGCCGACCTGAGGGACCTTCTCGTGCCGGCCGGAGACGAACTCGTAGCCGAAACCGTCCGATCCTATCACGACGCCGGGATGCAGCCTCACCCGCTTCCCGAGCGTGCACTCGGCCGAGACGACCACCCCGGGCATGAGCCAGGAGTCCTCGCCCACCCGGGCGCCCCGCCCCACGAACACGTGAGCCTGCAGGTGGGCCCGTTCGCCCACCGCGGCGCCCGGTTCCACGACGCACAGCGGGCCCACGGTCGCCGATTCGGCGACGGAGGCTTCCGCAGCCACAGTCGCGGTCGGGTGGATCCCGGGCGCGGGCCTGGGCCAGAGCGACTGCTCGATCCGCGAACACAGCCGCGCGAGCGCGATCGAGGGGTTGTCCACGGCCATGTGCACCTGATTCGGCCCGGGCCCCCCGGCGTAGTCCGGCGGAAGCAGGACGATCGAGGCGAGGGTCGAGGCCACGGCAGACCTGTACTTCGGGTTGCCCAGGAACGAGATGTCCCCCGGCTTCGCGGACCCGAGCGAAGCAATGCCGCGGATCGACTCCGTTGTCGTGCCCGCGGTCCTACTGGGCTTCGCGATGGCCGCGATTTCCGCCAGTGTGAACGAGACCTGCATGCGGCAAAGAAAAAGAACCCCGCCTGCTCAACGCAAGCGGGGTTCCGCGTGAAATCAGGGGCTCCCCGAGCCCTACTTGGACGGCGTTATGCCTGGTACGGTTATCTTGGGCGTCTCGGCGGTAGCCGGCGCGGTCGACGGGGCCGGCGCGGTCGACGTGACCGGCGTCGGAGTGACCGCGGGACGGTCCTTGTTGATCTCGGCCATCACCTCGTCTGTGATATCTAGCGCAGGGTCGAAATAGAGGACGTTGGAGACCCCGATCATGGTCGGACCCGACTTGTCGAGCAGGAACGTCGCGCCCTTCTTCTTGGCGATCTCGACGGCGATCTTCGTTATCTCCTCGACCATCAGGGTCTTAAAGGTCTGGAAGCGCTGCTGAAGGGTATTGCGGGTGCTTTGCAGGAATGTGTTCCCCTCGCTGTTCTTCTGCTGGATCTCCTCGTATTTCTTCTGTGCCTCGCCCTGCGCCTTTGTCTTGGCCTCGGCCGTGGCGGTCGGGTTCTTGGTCTGCTCGTCGAGCTCCTTGAACTGCTCCACCAGGGCGTTCCGATCCTTGGTGATCTGGGCAAGCTGCTCCTGGGCTTTTGCCTCGTCAGCCTGAAGCTTCGCCTGCTGCTCCTGGGTCTTGTAGTGGCTGTCGAAGACCTTGGCGATATCCACCACGAGGATCTTGGGAGCCATCTGTGCGTGGGTCGTCAACGCGGAGAGGGCCATAGCCGCGACGGCGAGGGTGGACTGAATGGGTTTCTTCATGGGTTGTGTTCGCAGTGTGTAAGATTTCCATCAAATCGGATTTAGAAGCGCGTGCCAAATGAAAAATTGAACTGGCCGCCCTGCTTGTTGTAGTGGTCGCCCTTTACGGGAATTCCATAGTCCAGGCTCAGCGGCGAGCCGGCCACCATCAGCCGCAGACCGAACCCGAAATCGTCGTTGTATCCCCCTGGATTGAAGTCGAATGCGGGCCCGTTGACGAACCCGACATCGTAAAATATGGCGGCCCGGATCGGGTCCACGATCTCCACCGAGTACTCGGCCGTGAACATGCCGTAGGTCTTGCCGCCGACCGGCTCCCCGAAGATGTCGCGGGGGCTGACGTCGTTGTACTGGAATCCGCGCAGGGTCTGGGGGCCGCCGAGGTAAAAGGCATCGTAGTACGGCAGCGCCGCGAATCCGCCGTAGTTGTTGACAACGCCGCCGTAGGCTACGAGCTCGAGCACCTGCTCCTGGAGGTCGAATACCTTGAAATTCTGGGAGCCGTGGAATTCGAATTTGTAGAAGCTGTCGGTCCCGCCCAGCGGGCCGCCGGCCAGAGTCGTCGTGAGGTCGATGCGGTTTCCGGACGTCGGGCTGACGATCTTGTCGCGCGTGTCGCGGATGACCTCGAAGCTGACCTGGGAAATGTCGTGCAGGCCCCCAAAGCTCTGGATGAGCGGAGAGGCGGAGGGGCTCAGGTTGTAGATGTTGACGATCTCGTACTCGTATTGGAGCACGCCCTGGTACAGCCCGAAAAGGGGCTTGCGCAGGTTGACGAAGCCGCCCTCCTGGAGCTCCTGGTAGTACGTGCTCACGTAGGAGGACTGCTCCCGGAAGAGGCTGAAACCGAATCCGAGGACCTTCTGGAAGAGGTAGGGCTCCTCGAAGCTGATGACCGCCTCGTTGGAGAGCTCGCCGACCGACACCTTGATGCTGAACTTCTGGCCGTCGCCCTGGAAAATCGAGCGGGTGTTGAACAGGTCGAAGTTCGTCTGCTGGACGGTCGCGAAGACCGTTGCCCGCTCGAGCGAGCTGTAGCCCGCGCCGAACGTGAACGTTCCGGTCCGCCCCTCCTTGACCGTGACACGCATGTCGCGCCGTCCCGGGATGTTGGTGTCCTGGGGCGTGATCTCCACGTTGTCGAAGAAGCGCGTGTTCTCGAGGCGGTTCTTGCTGATCTTCATCCGCACCAGGTCGAACACGTCGCCCGGGCCCAGGACCAGCTCGCGGATGATGACGACGCTCTTCGTCTTCGTGTTTCCCTCGATCTGGATCGACTCGACGTTGAACTTCTCGCTCTCCTCGATTCTGAACTCGAGGTCGATGTCGTTCGTCTTCAGATTGGGCCGGCGCGTGACGTGAATGCGCGTGTCGAGGTATCCGTCCTTGCCGTAGTAGTCCTCCAGACGCTCGACGGCCTTGTCGATCTTTGACGGCGCGAAGACCGCGCCGGGCTTCGCGTAGAGCGACGCGACGCGCTTGAGCAGCAGGGTCGAATGCAGCTTGTTGCCGACGACCGTGATCTCCCCGATCTTGTATTGGCGGCCCTCGTTGACCGCGATCGTGATGATGAGGCTGTCCTTCTTGGGATAGGAGAAGACGATCCTGTCCTCGGGAATCTCGACATCGAGGTAGCCGTGCTCCCGGTAGTAGTCCCTGAGCTTGTCCAGGTCGTCCTGGAAATCGTCGTCCTTGAAGCGGCCGGTGTCGGTGAGCCAGGAGAAGAGCCAGTATTTCTTTGTCTCCATCTGGCGCCGGAGCACCTTGGTCTTTATGTGGGCATTGCCGCTAAACCTGACCTCCTTTATCTTCACCTTCCTTCCCTCCCTGATCTTGAACGTGATCGTGCCCAGGCCCGTCTGCCTGTCGCGCACTATCGTGTAGCTCACCGAGACCTGGTTGAATCCCTCCTTCTGGTAGTACTCCTTGAGCTTCTCGGAGTCCTCCTTCACCTGGCGCTCGTCGAGCGCCGTGTTGGGCACCGTCTTTACCTCCTTCTCCAGCCGGCGCGTCTTGACCTGCTTGTTCCCCTCGTACTTGACGGCGAACACGCGGTATTTCGGCGTCACCTCGAAGACCAAGTTGAACGTGCGCGCGTCGACGGCCTCCCGCTTGATCTCGATGAACTCGAAGAGGCCCGTCTTGTAGAGGGCACGGATGTCGCGATCGAGCATCGTCTCGTCGAGGTCGCCGCCCTCGCGCACCTGGATGTTGGCGCGCACGATCTGCTCGTTGACGTTCGCCGTTCCCACGAACTTCACCGTGACCGTGCCCACCTTGTAGGCCGGCGCCTCCGATACCGACCCGACCCCCTGCGCAGCCAAATGGCGAACACCCGCGCCGACGAGCACACAGAAGCAAACAAAAATTCGTAGGACCCTGTAAATCACAGGGTTACTGGGTGTAGTTTTCAAATCTGGTGAAATCCTTGAGGAAGGTCAGCCGCTGCTCTCCTACGGGTCCGTTTCGTTGCTTGGCAACGATTAACTCCATAGATTCGGCTGCTACCTGGAATTTTTCGTCCGGGGCGTCCCTGGGT
>DATNHT010000173.1:0-11937 GCA_035604815.1 Opitutaceae bacterium | reverse complement strand
CTCGACGACGGGGATGACCGTCTCGCAGTTGTCGCTCAGCCCGCAGCGCGCGCCGCGTCCGCCGTGCTCGCGCACGGCACGGACGCCGTGGCCGTGGCACAGGAGGGCGTTGTGGACGGTCTGGTTGACGACCTTTCGGCTCTCCTTGAATCCCGGCGCCTTGCCGAGGCCCCCGTAGGCCTGGACGGTGAAGCAGCGGATTTCGTTCACCGTGATCCAGTTTTTGACGCGGTCCCCGAAGGTGCGGACAATCGTGTCCGCATAGCCGGCGAAGGCCTCCGGGACGACGCGCGACCGCCAGCCCCCGCGGTCCTCCAGGGCCTGCGGCAGGTCCCAGTGGAACATGGTCACCCAGGGCGTGATGCCGTTCTCGAGCAGCGAGTCCGTGAGGCGCTGGTAGAAATCGAGGCCGCGCTGGTTTAGCCTTCCGTCGCCATCCGGGAAGATGCGCGGCCACGCGAGGGAGAGGCGGTAGTGCCTGATGCCGAGCTCGCGCATGAGCGCGAAATCCTGCACGTAGCGGTGGTAGTGGTCGCAGGCCGGGTCGAGCTTGTCGCCGTTCAGGATGGCGCCCGGGCGGCGCGCAAACCGGTCCCAGATGGACTCACCCTTGCCGTCGGCTTCCGACGCGCCCTCGATCTGGGGCGCGGCGGCCGAGACGCCCCAGACAAAATTCCGGGGAAACTGGAAGGATGAGGAGGGAAGACGCATGGGTTGCGCTGGCGGCCGGTGCGGCCCGTGGGATTGGGCTCCTGGCTCAGGGCCGGCTCGGCGCGGCGATCGTCACGCCGCGGGAGGGCTTGGATTTCACGGTAACCCGTCGCCAGGGGAGGAGTCCGCAGGCGCGCGGGCCCCTTGGGCCCGCGGGTTTTGCGTCGGTGGAAAGCATGGATTCCAGGGGTATTTGCGCGCCGCTCGTGGGCGGCAGCGAGCGCTCCCAAAGTTGTGTGAAGTCAGTTTCAAAAGATGCAAGAATAAAGTGTGCACTAATTGTTTAAAATGGCTGAGTTATGTCGTCATTATTGAATTAGATAATTGGTACTTATTATGTTGTTAATAAACTAGTTAATGCATTATATTCATTGCTTTTTTGGATGCATTTATCGGTGCTCATTAATGTTAACATATTGACGTTTTTAGGCGTCCGCTGGGAGGCGCCCCTCGGGGGGGCGATCGGGCGTGCGGCGACACGTTGCATTGGGTCCTGCGGGGTGGAATCGATGGCCGGGACCTTTGCGGGGGGCGGGCCTGCCGCGGACCGCCTACTGCACGTCGTAGACTTCCAGGAGCGCCACTCCGCTGTCTCCGCTGGCTCCGGAGACGATCGCTGTGTAGGCTCCCGGGGACAGCGTCGTGAGCAGCGCGGCATCATTGCTCGCGGGGTCGGTCCACGCAAATGCGCCGACTTGGGCGGCTGCGCTGGCGACCTGGGCGTTGCCCTGCCAGCCCGCGTTGCTCTCTAGGACGGTGCTTCCGCTGTAGAGCTGCAGTTGGGGATCGGGGAGTGTGCCCGGGACATTGAAGGGACTGGCCGCAAGGGCCGGGCCCGAGGCGCGAATGAGCACTGTTTTCGGACTCGGGCCGCCGACCACGAACCCCGCGATAAGGGAATTGGCGCCGGTCCCGACGAATCCCCGCGTTGCGATGTTGACCAGCTTCGAGCCTCCCGCCGATTCGAGCGCCGCCGACAGCGCCGCGGCGGACGGAGCCGAGGCGCCGTTGGTGCTGACGGCGGAGACCCGGTAATAGTAGGTCGCCCCGGGCTGCGCCGTGCTGTCGAGGTATGACGTCGAGGTGCCGAGATTCCAGCTGGTGAGGTTCTGGGTGAACGCCGGATCGCCTGCGCGCTGCAGCGTGTAGCCGGAAAGCGCCGCCCCGAAGGTGCTCGCCGGGGCCTGCCAGGACACGCTGATCTGCGAAACGGCCGGCGAATAGGACAGGACGCCCGCAGGGGGCGTCGGGGCCCAGACGAGGCTGGGCGGGGGCGTCGGCGGCAGGGAGTATACTCGGACGTAGTCGACCAGGTAGGTCTGGGGAAACACGGTGCTGGCCGGCGACGCGGGATAGTTGCCGCCCACGGCCAGGTTGAGCAGGACGAAGAATGGCGCGTCGAAAGGCCAGGCCGCCCCGGCGGGCTGGGCGCTTTCCTTCAAGTCCTCGTAGACCGTCCCGTCCACCGAGAAGACGACCTCATTGGGATAGCAATCGGCGGCGAACACATGGTAGGCGTCGCTGAAGCTGGCGTTTGCCGGCAAGGCGTAGACCGCGGTCGGATTGTAGTTGGTGGCGTGCAGCGAACCCTGGGCGTCGCCGGGCGTCAGGCTGCTTCCGCCCCATTCCATGACGTCGACCTCGCCGCATGCGGGCCATCCGACGGTGTTGATGTTGGCGCCGAGCGCCCAGAACGCGGGCCAGACGCCCGCACCGGCCGGCATGCGCGCCCGCGCCTCCAGCCGGCAGGCCGTGAATGACTTGCTGGTGTAGATCCGGGCGGACGTATAGGACCCACTGGCCTCGATGGCGGTGATCGCGAGCGCCTTCCCGTCGGTGGCATTGGGATCGGCGACGATCTGCGCATTGCCTGTCGAGCTGGTGTAGGATTCGAGCTCGTTGTTGCCCCAGCCCGGCGGGTTGCCGACCCCGAGGTCGTAGCTCCAGTTTGCGGCATTGGGCGCCGAGCCCGCCGCCTGGTTGAATTCATCGCTCCAGACAAGGACGGGCGTGGCGGCGGGGAGGCCCCGGGGCGCCGCCATGACGGCCAGGGCTGCCATGAGCGCCCGGCATCTCACAAGCAACGTGAAGGGCGATTCTGGGGACATCGGGATAGCGCTGCCATCGGGCCGGCCCAGGAGCGCGAAAGGCTACCGCCGCGGCGGGGGGGCGATCGTCTCCCCCTCGACCGGCAGCCCCTCGACGAGGATTTTGCGGCGAGGCGAATTGGGGAGCACCATTCGGTTGAGGAGCCGGCCGACCGCCGAGGAGCCGATGTCCTCGTGGGGAACCCGGATCGAGGCGAGGCGGCGCAGGGACTGCGGGGGCTCGAGCCCGTCGAATCCTGTCACCGAGCAGTCCTCGGGAACCTTCACGCCGCGCCCCTTGAGCTCCTCCATGAGCCGGTAGGCCTGGTGGTCCGCCGCGCACACCCACGCGGTCACCCGGTCGTCGCGCAGCCGCTGAAAGACCTGGTCGGTGATGCCGTCCTCCTTGATGTGCGGGCCCGCCTTGTGGACGTTGATCGCCCAGTCCGGGTGGAACTGCAGTCCCAGCGAGAACATGGCCTCGACGTAGGCGCCGAACCGGCGGATGGCCCAGTGCCCCACGACGGGGTACTCCCAGGTGAGGAAGCCGATGCGGGCGTGGCCGGCATGCCTGAGCCTGGTGACGAGGGCCAGGATGCCCACCGAATCGTCCGTATCAATCGTGTCGATACCCGGCGTGCTGTAGGACTCGAGCACCGCGACCGCGGAGATCTTCCGGGCGATCAACGCCACCGTCTGCTCGGGGAACGGGTAGATGAGCACGGTGCCGCGCCAGTCGCCCGCGCGGATGTTGCGGAAGATGCTCTGGGGGCGGACCGCGGGATCGAACGAAGCGGGGTTCTCGAAGCACACGTCGATCGACACGTGCTCCATGCCCGCGCGGTCGCGGATCCCCTGCAGGATGAACGGGAACGTGGCCATGGCCACGTTCTCGGCGGGAACGCCGATCAGGACGCCCATCGTGAGCGGCTTGCTCTGGCGCGACCTGCGCAGGGTGCGGGTCGGGTTGCCCCGGTAGCCCATTTTGGCCGCGAGGCTCTGCACCTGGGCCCGCGTGTCGGCGCTTATCGCGGGGTGGTTCGCGAGGCTGCGCGAGACGGTCGTGCGCGACAGCTTGAGCCTCTCAGCGATCAGTTGTTGGTTGACGGTGGAGCTGATGGGTGGTGGGGGCTGGCTGAAGGTGGAAATCGCTCCCAGGCCGGGTGCGGGGGCGCGGGTGGGTGTGTGTCGGCCCGTGCCTCAAATTGTGCAAAGGGCGCGGGCAATTTCAAGTGGTAAAATAGTTATGCACAAAAACATCAGCCGATGCCCACGTTATGGAGTTTCCGGCGGAAAAAGCCCTTGGGCCAATCAAGTGTGTTTCGGAATCGCTCTTTATGCACAAAATGGTGCACATGAAGATTGACATATTTGGGCCGCCCCACGCTTGATCAGTTTCGCCGAACCCCGATCGCCCCAGATTTCCCGGATTGATTGCCTCCACGGGTTCCCGGAGCGTATGGGGACGTGTCGGATCTCGAGACAACCCCCATGAGTTTCCTGGCAACCAGAGGGACCCCGGACGGGCGCACCCGGACCGTCGGCTCCGCGCCCCGGAACCCGCCGGCATACCATGGCCTCGCCTGAGCGCCTCAGTTTCCTGGAGAAGCTCGCCTACGGCCTGGGTGACACGGCCTCGAACTTCTATTTCCAGTTCTTCAATCTCTTCCTCGTCTTCTATTACACGGACATCTTCGGCCTGGCGCCCGTCGCGGTCGGCACGATGATGCTCGCCCTGCGGATCTTCGACGCGGTGATCGACCCGGCCGTCGGCATACTCGCCGACCTCACGAATACCCGCTGGGGAAAGTTCCGGCCCTACATCCTCTGGGGCGCCGTGCCCTACGGCGTGGCCGGATACGTCATGTTCCTGAATCCCAGCCTCACGCAGCATGGCAAGCTGGTCTACGCCTACGTGACCTACGGCCTCATGTGGGTCGCATACGCCGCGATCAACATCCCGTATTCGGCGCTCCTGGGGGTCATGTCCCCGTCGTCGGAGCAGCGGACCTCGCTGTCGACCTACCGCTTCGTCTGCGCCTTCGCTGGCGGCTTCCTCATAGCCCGCCTGGTGATCCCGCTCAAGAACCTGCTGGGCAGGGGCAACGAGGCCGAGGGGATCCGTTACACGATGCTCATCTTCTCGGTCCTGTCCGTCGCCCTCTTCTTCTTCACGTTTGCAAGGACGCGCGAGCGCGTGGCCCCGCTTGCCGAGCAGAGGGGCGCCTTCGGGGAGGACCTGCTCAACATGTTCAGGAACGGGCCGTGGGTGGCGCTGTTCTTCTCGGGGCTGTTCACCCTCGTCAACGCGGCCGTGCGCAACGGCTCCATCATCTACTACTTCAAGTATGTCGTCCGCGACGAGGCGAGGTTCACGTTCTACACGACGAGCGGCTTCCTTGCGTTCATTGCCGGCGCAGCCTGCGCGAAGCTATTCCTCAGGCTGGGCGACCGCCGCTCGCTCATGATCGCGCTCTCCGTCCTGAACGCGGCCTTGATCGCGTCGTTCTACCTTGTCGACCCGCACTCCCACGGCCTCCTCGTCGCCTTGAACGTGCTGGCGAACTTCCTCGTGGGCCCGACGCCCGCGATCCTCTGGTCGATGTACGCGGACACGGCCGACTATGGGGAGTGGAGGTTCGGGCGTCGGACGACGGGGCTCGTCTTCTCGGCCCTGGTGTTTTCCCAGAAGGTCGGGCTGGCCATGGGGACGGGCGCCCTCGGCTGGCTGCTGGCCTACTACGGATTCGTGGCCAACGCGGACCAGACCGCCTTCTCGGTCCTCGGGATCCGCCTGCTGTTCAGCGTCATACCCGCGGCCCTTGCGCTGCTCGGCACCCTCGCCATCTTCTTCTACCCTATCACCGACCTGAGGATGAGGGAGATCGAGGCGGATCTCGCCCGGCGCAAGGCCGTCCCGGGATAGGGCGCCCGTGGCCGGGTCCGCGAACGCGCAGCCCCCGCCGCCAGGAGACCGTGCCGTCGGCCGGGCCGCTCGAGCGCGGCGCACACAGGGACCGCCGCGCAGCAACCGGCTGGACCGCGTGCGCTGTCAGGAAATGCTCCGGTCGCAGGCAGCGCGAGCAGTCGAAGCATCTTCTTGGGGCCCGAGGGCCGGCGCACCCACTCGGCGGGGCCGAGTAGCCTTCAATTTCCAATTGCCGAAGATGCGTTTAATGCGAGCCTTTACGGAGATTTGAACGACACCCGCGCCCCGTTCCCAACCCCCCGTCCGCCGGCCAGGCCGACCGCGCCAGGCGCGGCTGCTCTTGGCCGATAATGCCCGGAGTCGCTCTCCTTCGATGGCCATATTCAGGAACACGGACCAGGCATCCCGCGAGCCCCGCCCCCGCCGCTCCGCTCCGCTCCTCCTCAGGCTCGTGCTCTTCGTCGCCGCGCCGGTCGCGTTCCTCTGCGCGCTCGAGGGCGTGCTCCGCGTGGCCGGCTTTGGCAAGCCGACCGAGTTCCTGATACCGGAGGGTATCGCGGGATCCTACCGCACCAACCCGAACTTCACCGCGCCGTTCATTCCCGCCTCGTTCGGCATCCAGCCGCTCAATTTCCGCATCCAGATGCGCAAGGAGCCGAACACGGTCCGCGTGTTTGTTCTGGGAGAGTCGGCCGCTCAGGGAATGCCCGAACCCGACTTCGGGTTCGCGGCGCAGCTGAGGGCGCAGCTCAGGGCGCGCTTCCCCGGGAAGGCCTTCGAGGTCGTCAACATGGGCGTGACAGCGATCGATTCCCACGTGGTCTACCGGATCGTCCGGCAGGTCGCGGGATTCGAGCCGGACCTGCTTGTGGTCTACATGGGCAACAACGAGGTGGTCGGGCCCTATGGCCCGGGCTGCGCCTACCTGTCCGCGAACCCGCCCCTCTGGTTCATCCGGGCCAGCGTCTGGGTCCGCAGCACGCGCACGGGCCAGCTGCTGACGCAGCTGCTGGGCCGGTTGGCCCTCTCTCCGCTTAGGGCCCAGGATTGGAAGGGCATGGAGACCTTCTCCGAGGATGCCGTCCGGGGCGACGACCCCAGGCTGGAGGCCGTCTACGGCAATTTCTCCGCGAACCTCCGGGACATCGTGGACATCGCCGGACGCGCGGGGATAAAGACGGTCCTCTCCACCGTCGTCGCCAACTTGAAGGACAACGCCCCGTTCATCTCGCTGCACCGGGCTGGGTTGTCCCCGGACGAGGCGAAGGCGTGGAAGACGGCGTTCGACGCCGGCACGGTCGCATGGGAGCTCGGCGACTCGCAGAGCGCCGTCTTCGGGTATGACGAGGCCCTGCGGATCGATCCCGAGTACGCGGAGACCCATTTCAGGCTCGGCAGGATCGCCGAGTCGCGCGGCGAGGCCGCGGCAGCCCGAAAGGACTACCTGGACGCCCTGCACTGGGATGCGCTGCGCTTCCGCCCGGACGCGCGCGTGAACGAGGCCATCCGGGCGATAGCGGCCGGCGCCGGGGGCTCCGTGGTCCTGGTGGACGCCGCCCGGGCGATGGGATCCGACCTTGGGTCCACGGCCCCGCTGGCCGGGCGCGAGATCCTGTTCGACCACGTCCATTTCAACTGGGCCGGGAATTTCCGGGTGGCCCAGCTGCTGGCCGACGGTTGCGCCCAGGCCCTCTTCGGCGGGAACGCGGTACCCAGGGCCGGGCTGGACGCCGATGGTTGTGCCGCCGCGCTCGGCTTCACCCCCGACGCCGAGCTCAGGATGCTCCAGGTGGTCGTCCAGCTGACGCTCAGGCCGCCGTTCACGGGCCAGTTCACGTTCAGCGAGGACCAGGCGCGGCTGAGGAGGGAGATCGAGCGCGCGAACGCCCTGCTCAGGATGCCGGACGCGGGTACGGCGGACCGCGACGCGGTGGAAAGGGCGTTCGAACTCGACCCGGACAACGCTTCCCTCGCCGTTCACCTGGGGATCATGGAGTCCGATGCGGGCGACCAGGACCGCGCGCTGTTCCTCGCCGAGCGGGCCGAGGCGCTCCAGCCCCCGTCCGCCGAGCTTTCCAGGCGCAGGGCCCAGATCCTCGTCCGCATGAAGAAATACGACGAGGCGGAGGCGCTCCTGCTCGGGTCCCTGGAGATGGACCGGGACTATTTTGTCGCCGGCGAGGCGCTGGTCGACCTCTGGGCCGCAACCGGGGAGTTCGACAAGGGCAGGCTATTCTTCGCCCGGGAGCTGGCTGCGGCGCCCGCGAACCGCTATCTGCGCCTGGAGTACGCGAACCTGCTCGTGCGCGCCGCGGACCTGGACGGCGCCGAGCGCGAGGCGCGGAGGATCTGGGACGAGGACCGCGGGAGCCGGCCCGCGATGGCCGCGCTGGAGCTTCTTGTGCGGCTTTACGGCCGACAGCACCGGACGGCGGCGGCCGACGCGCTGACCGAGGAGGCGCGCGCGTATCAGGCCGGCGACTACTACAACAACAAGCGCCTCGTCCAGATCTACACCCTGAAGGACAACCCGTCCAAGGTGGTCGAGAGCCTGCAGGCCATGGCGGCCAGCGGCCCCTTCGATGCCGCCGAGCACGTCGACCTCGCGCATCGGCTGGCGGACCTGAACCGCGGGCCGGAGATGCTGGGCGAGCTCGCGCACGCCAGGGAGGTGGCGAAGATCGAGGGCGACGGGCCCCAGCTTGCGAGGATCGACGAGCTGATCAGGGCCTTCCGGCAGCGCTTTAGCCGAAGCGGGGCCCGTTGAGCCCGGCGCAACGCGGGGGGTGGGAGCGCCGGGACAGGGGCGCGCCCGGCGGACGCCGGGCGCGCTGCGTGAGTCAAGGACTGGCCGGCGCCCGCCTAGAAGCGGATCCCGTACGTCACCTTTGCCGTGATCGGGTTCGTCCAGATGAAGCCGTTCAGCTCCTTGTCATCGAGCAGGTTGTAGACGTTCAACTGGACGAACTGGGAGTACCCCCAGCGCTTCCAGTCGTATTTCACGAACGCGTCCATGTTGTACTGGGATGGTCCGTACGCGACGATCAGCTGGCCGGCGGCGTTCGTCTCGACCTGCCCTGAGCCGTGGGTGATGCCGGAGAAATACTCCTCCTGGGAGTGCCACGACGCGCCGACGCCCACGGTCAGGCCCCTGAGCGCTTCGCCGAACTTGTAGTTGGCGAACATGCTGTACGCGTATTTCGGCGTGTCGTCGCCCGGGAAGACGTTGACGACGTGCGTCGAGGTGTTCGTCGGGTCCGTGTAGGCGCCGCCCGCGCCGGTCAGGGGCTGCTCGTTCAGGCCGAAGTTCGCGAAGAACCAGGGCTCCCACCTGTCGTTGGCCGTGTACGGGTAGTTGGGCCACGTTCCGTTGTTGATCCGTTCGACCGTGGCATGGACGCTCGCGTTGAACACGAACTGCAGGTAGTCGGTCGGCGTGTAGAGGATCTGGCCCTCGTAGCCCTTGGACTGGTCGACCACCTGGTTGGCCGCGTTAATCCCGGTGTTGAGGAAGCCGGCTGCGTCCTGGGTTCCGTTGTTGAGCAGCTTGTCGTTGTGGCTGCCCGCTCCGTACGGCGGAATGTCCATGCCCGCGTACATCCAGCCGGGCCAGCCCCCGTTCTGCCCCCCGTTGTTCCCGGCAAACACGGCGTCCAGGTAGGCGGCGCCGGTCGGCGTGCTCGCGTTGATGTAGACCTGAGGGGTGCCGATGCCGGCGCTCGACGCGTAGATCGCTCCCGCCGCCACCGCCGCCTTGAAGTCGGTTACGGCGATGCCGGTGTTGTTGGCGCCGTTCAGGCCGTTGCCGCCGGCGGCCAGGTTCGCGGCGAGCGCCGCACCGCTCAGGGGCCCGTCAGAGGCGGCCGGCCAGGATATGCCGCCGACCATGGCGCCGTTGGGCATCATGCCCTGGCCAGGGTTGTCCTCGTCGCTGAGGTTGTAGACGGTGGGATTGGCAGGGTTGAAGCGGGGATGGCCCAGCGGCGCGGGCGCAAACCAGGGCTCGGTCACCCATGACGTCTTGGTGATCGTGTACCGGCTGATCGTCCCGGTGAGCTTCCCGTGGAACGCGTCAAACTTGATGCCGTACTCGTTGCTCTTTCCCGTGTCGGCGCTCACGGGGGCACCGGTCGCGGCGTTCCTCAGCCCGGCGAAGTTCGGGTTGACGCCGTCGGCCTTGAGCGCGAAGAGCGACAGCCACCTGGTGACCTCGACCTCGACGCCGTTCTGGTAGGTCTTGTTGCTCAGGGTCGCGGATTCCACGCCCCCGGCGCTGGTCATCAGGTCGTCATCCCACGAATTGTTCAGGTCCCGGCGCACCCCCGTCATTATGATCACGCGGCTGTTGAGCAGCTTGGCGTAGTAGTTGAGGTAGTAGGCGCTGTCCCAGTTCTTGACCTCGGTGTCGACGTTTATGTTCTCGGCCACGTCGGGCGAGCCGTCCCCCTGAACGCCGTAGACGATGGGTCCCAGGGCCAGGGGGCTCTTGTAGTTGACGCCATTCGTCCCCCCGGCGGTGTTGTAGGCCTGCTGGTAGAGGTCGGAGTACCCGGCGAGGACCTGGCTGTCCCACTCGTACCACTTGCCCGGGAAGAGGGACTTCTTGAGGACCAGCTCGACTCTCTCCTGGTCGCGGATCGTGGCGGTGGTCGTGGTGTTCCACGTGTACGCGGCGACCGAGTTTGGCACGGTTCCGAACGTCAGGTTCCCGTTGTCCGAGCCCTGGCCCCCGATCGAGTTGGACGACTGGCTCGTGGTGATCGTCTGGCTGAGCGCGTATCCGTTGTTGGTGGGGTCCGTGTCCACCTCGATCTCCCCGTTCACCTGCCGCGTCTGCAGGTTGACCGACGAGCGGTTGTAGGCGACGAGCAGGTCCAAGCTCGGCAGGAGGCCCTTCTCCTTGAGGATCTGCTGCGTGCCCTTCAGCTCGAGATTCTTCTCCTGCGTGTCGACATAGGTGCCCCCGCCCGTGACGTTGTAGGACCTCGGATTGGAGCCCGGCGGATAGTAGAAGCCCACTGCCTCGAACTGGTCGTTGTTCGTGGGAAGGGAGGTGCTGGTCGCCGAGACGCCGCGAAACGCCTGGAATCCGTCGCCGTTGATGTATTCCTTGCCGTATTCGACGTCGACCAGCAGCATTGTCGTGGGCGTCGGCCGCCACGAGACCTGGGGCGCTATGAAGAAGCGCTGTTCCTTGTAGTCGTCGATCTGCGAGCCCGTGGTCTCGTAGGCGGCATCGAGCCGGTAGTCGATGTGCAGCGCGGAGCTGATCGGCCCGGTGAAGTCCATGGCCACCCGCTGGAAATCGTAGCTCCCGTACGAGACGTCCACCAGCGCCGACTGGGCGTCCATCGGCCGCCTCGGGAGATAGTCGACCGCGCCGCCGAAGTTGCCCGTGCCGTAGAGCAGGGCGTTCGGACCGAAGACCACCTCGATGCGGTCGATATTGACCGAGTCGACCCCGTTCAGGCGCAGGAAGCCGTCGCGCAGGGTGTTGGTGGTGATGAAGCCGCGGATCTTGAACTGCGACTCGTCGGGGTTTGCGGTAACTCCCTGCGGATTGTTGACCCCGCCGGGGCCGTAGGCCCCCCCGAAGGTGCCGGAAGTGTTCTCGAGATCATTCTGGGTCATGATCATGATGCCCGCCTGGTAGGCGAGGGCGGTTCTCAGGTTGGTGGCCCCCAGGTCGGAGATGAACTGCGAGGTGATGACGTCGATCGAGATCGGAATGTCCTTGATCGGGGTGTCCACGCGCGATCCCGATATCTCATTCGTCGCGGAATAGCCCTTGTCCTGCGTCGTGGTCACCGTGAACGGGTCGAGCGTGACCTCGGCCGTGGGCGACACGGCGTTCTCGTTGCTCGGCGGCGTCGCGCTTGTGGTTGGCGGCGTCGCGCTTGTGCTCGCCTGGGCGCGCGCGTTCGCCGGGAGGGATAGGAAGGCTGCGGCGGCGAGGGCGGCGAGGCCCGAAAGGAGGCGCAGCGTGGGTGTGGGCTGGGCGGGGATCATTTTCATCTGAGGTTGGGGTGTTGGTCGAAACACTGGGTAGTTCTTGAGGTTGTGGCTTCTCTTTGGCGGGCACGCCCCTCAGCAGTTCGCCCGCATCCGCCGCGCGGTGGGACGGATCATCCAGAGGGTCCGGGGTGCCTTGGGGTAATTAGGTATCATAGGGATCGAGCGTGACTCTTCCCTGTGCACGTCGACCTCTAG
>DATNHT010000172.1:0-8942 GCA_035604815.1 Opitutaceae bacterium | reverse complement strand
GCCCGGGAATCCACGCCTCGCCCCGCTTGTCAACCCCAGGTCGAAAGTCCTCCGTTACGAGCCTCGCGAGGGGGCGTCATTGCCGTTCGGTCGCGACCTTCATGCACTGTGCTTGCGGGTCCGTTCCGACACGGATTAATGGCGTTGTGTATAGTATGATATTGCGTGGCATGAGTGCCTAGCATGGCTGCCAATCCACCCAGTCCGGGCGCCTCGATTGAGGGAACCTTGGGCGGTCCCCATGCCATAGTCGGCGTCGCCACGTCGATCGCCGCGTTTGCCGGATGGGCCCCCAAGGGCCCGGCGAACAAGGCGGTGGCGATTGGAAGCTGGACGGCCTTCCAGGCGCAGTTCGGCGGACTAAGCCGCAGCCGCGGGCTGCCCGATTACCTGGGATATGCGGTGAACCAGTTCTTCGGCAACGGCGGCCAGCAGGCCTATGTCGTGCGCATTGTATGGGACGGATCGCTTTCTTGGAGCGGATCGCCCTCGTCCGCGCCCTCGACCTGTATGCCAGCAGTCTTGGCGCCTGGGGCAACAGCATCCGGGTGAAGGTGATCGCGCAGCCCAGCCCATCCGCCAGCTTCGGGGTGCAGGTCCTGGACGGGAGCGGCAACGTGCTCGAGGATTTCGCCGACCTCTCGGCTTCGCCTGCGGATCCGCGATATGTGGTGGCGGTGGTCAACGGCGGCTCCCAGGTTGTGACATTCGCCAACCCGGCGCTGCCGCCGAACGCCGCGATCGCGCCTCCCGCCCGGCCCCGAGCGACACCCGGCGCAGGCGTGAAGCTCGCCGGGGGCCTTGACGGACCCGTATTGGTGCCGGGAGACGGCAATTTTGAGGCGGCGCTCGGGGCGGCCCATGCCGCGACCGGCGAGGTCGGCTCCGGGATTTGCCTGCTGAACCCCGTCGATTTCAACCTGCTTTGCGTGCCCGGGGAGACGGATGAAGCGACGGTGCGCCAGCTTCAGGACTACTGCGTCGAGCGGCGCGCCCTTTACATCGTCGATTGCCCCCGGGCGGTCGCGCGGGACGATCTCTACCGCGGCAAGCTGGGGACGTCTCCGGGCGGAAGCACGCCCGGAATCCTGACGGGAGGGAACTCGGGGAATTCGGCCTATTATTATCCCTGGGTCCTCGCGCCCGATCCCCTGGCCGGCGACAGCCCCGCCCTTTTCCCCCCATGCGGGTTCATGGCCGGCATCTATGCGTCCACGGATTTCAGCCGCGGAGCCTGGGCGGCGCCCGCCGGAATCGCGGCGGCCCTGGCGGGTGCGACCGGCCTGCAATACGACCTGACCGCCATGGAATCCGCCGAGCTCAACGCCAGGGCCGTCAACTGCCTCCGCGACGTCGAGGCGTACGGCACGGTGGCCTGGGGCGCCCGGACGCTGGCGGGAGGCGACCAGGCTTCCTCACAGTGGAAATACGTTCCCATCAGGCGCCTCGCCCTTTTCATCGAGTCAAGCCTTGACGCCGGCACGCAATGGGTGGTCTTCGAGCCCAACAACCCGGCGCTCTGGAGCCGGCTCAGGAGCAGCGTGGGCTCCTTCATGCTGGGGCTTTTCCAACAGGGCGCCCTCCAGGGCACGACCCCGCAGGATGCGTACTTCGTCGCATGCGATTCCGCGAACAACACCCAGGCGAGCATCGACCAGGGGATTGTTAACATAACTGTGGGCTTCGCGCCCGTGCTTCCCGCCGAGTTCGTGATCATCCAGATCCAGCAGCTTTCCGGTCAGTCGTGAGGCCGGAGCGCGGGGCGCAGGGGGCGACCCCGCGCCCGCGCCACCCCTGTCCGCCCCATGTCGTTTAGACCAACCGAAAGCCAAGGGCCTCGAGCTCGCCCATGTTGAATGGGGCGCATTCCAGCACCTCCTGCAGCTTGGCCAAGGCCTCCTTCATGTCCGGCGCCATGAACAAGGCGGCGCCATCGTCTCGATCGTGCAGATTCACCGCCCACGGTCCCGGCACACCCTCGGCGCCCTCCTGCAGGACGGAGCCGTACAGGTAATTGCCCGGCAGGCCGGGATGCGGGCCGGCCCCGGGCACGAGGAAGAGGGTGTGCATGAGATCATGGGCGACGGGAAGCCTTTCGGTCCCGACGTGCTTGGCCCTGTGAAGGACCGGGCGGCCCAGCACCTTGTCGCGGTAACTGGCCGCCTCCGCCCGGAGCCGGGCGGTCAGGGACCCGGTGTAGCGGTCAAAGATGCTCGCGTTGGACTCTAGCGCCCCTTCGCCCAGCTGGCCGGCCACCAGAGCCTCCAGGTTGTTCGCGCGGTAACACGGCAGCCTGGCCAGCGACCGCGCGGTGACATGCCCGTCCCTGTGATCCGCGTGGGCGTAGATCTGGTGCGAGGCGTAGAGCCTTGCCAGCGCGTCCTGGTAGGTGGGGGTGACCGGCACGGCGCCTATCGGGCTGTGCTCGATCATTTCAAGCACGGCCTGGTCAAACTGCGCGTTCGGGTCGTGGGACATCGTGTTGCCTACCCGGATAATCTGCCGCGTCCGCCAACACGATCCAATCTTTGTTGCGCGGAATTCCTTTTTGGGCGAGAATGGGGCGACGATTAGGAACTGCATGCCGACGATCAGGCAAACACTCGCCGCCCTTTTCTTCGCGGTCCTCGCAAGCGGCGCCGCGGCTGCGGCGCCGTCCAAGCACGACGTGCTCCTGGCGATCTCCGTGCTGGAAAAGAACATCGCCGGCCCCGACGCAGGCGAGGCGGCAAAGACCATCGTCATCTACGCCCAGGAGAGCGACGACGTGATGGTCGACCTCGGGCCCGACCAGCTCCCCTGGGTCATGGAAAGGTGGGGGCTGGACAAGGCGCGGGAGCAGTCCAACCAGTCCCTGCTTCTCGCTGCCTTCGTTGCCGGGAACATCAAGTCGCAGATCAAGAACGACAAGGTGGAGGACGACACCTACTCGGGCTGGGTTTTTGCTATCGACGCCTACAAGCGGCTTCGGACGAAGGGGGCATTCCGCAGCCCCGCGATCGAGTCCCTCCAGAGGATGCAGGACGACGGGACGCTCCTGCAGCATGCCAGGGACGTCCAGTTCAAGGAGGACGATTCGGACGCCCCTCGCGCGCCGCTCGCCTGAACGGCGCCATGGAGGAGATCGCGGGCATCGGGGGCGTGTTCTTCCGGGCTAAGGATCCGGAGGGCAGCCCGATCGAGCTCTGGCAGCCTTAGGGCCGGGATGCGCCCCGTCCGGCCGGAAAAGCCCCTAGGACGAGGCGGCCGCGGCCCTGAAGCTGCGCCACTTCCCGAGCGGCAGGTTCGCGACCGCGATCAGCGCGAGCTGGAGGAGGATGAACGCGCTCAGCCACCAGAAAGCGGCCTCGGTGAACCCGTAGCTGTGGAGCCCGATCCCGAGCATGTTTGTGCCGAACCAGCTCCAGCTCGTGACGACGTTCCCGAAGACGGCGAGGCACATGAGCCCGCGCTGTTTGATGAGGCCGCCCCAGCGGGCGTGGAGGATGAGCGCGTTCCAGATTACGATGATCAGGGCCCCGTTCTCCTTCGGGTCCCAGCCCCAGAACCGACCCCATGACTGGTCGGCCCAGATGCCCCCGAGGGTCGTCCCGACGAAGCTGAACAGCGTCGCGAAGCAGACGATCCCGTAGACCATGCGGGCGAGGGCGTCGGCCGTGCCCTTGTCTAGCGTGCGCGTGAACACGCCGCGAATGATGTAGATGATGGCCAGTATCCCGGCCAGGAAGGTGGACGCGTAGCCGGTCGCGACGACGACGACGTGGGTCCCGAGCCAGAAATTGGAGTCGAGAACGGCCCGCATCATCTCGAGCGTGTCCCCGGCGAGCGCCAGGTGGTGCGCGATGAGGAGCGTCGCAAACCCGATCATTCCGGCCGCGGCGGTCCCGATGGCGTTCTTGTAGGTCGCCTCGAGGATGAGGCACAGGGCCACCGAGCCCCAGCCGATGAAGAGCGCCGAGGAGTAGAGGTTCGTGACCGGCGGCCGGCCCTCGAGCCACATGCGGGTCGCAATTCCAGCCGTCGTGACCGCCCAGCCGAGGGCGACCAGCCCCCAGGAGGTGACCCTCGCGGGCTCGGGCCACTTTAGCCACGAGAGGACGGCGCAAAGGAATGCGGCCAGGTAGATCCACATGCCGGCGTAGAATGGCTGGGCCGCGTTGAAGATCGTCTCGATCCGGGCCTTGCGGACCTGCCTGTCGAAGCGCTTCTCCAGGCTCGACCCGTACATGTTCACGATGTGGCCGAAGCTCGCCGCCTCGTGGTTGCGCCACGCGTAGCCCATGCCTGCATACGCGAGGACCGAGGGGTTCACGTAGCCCTGGCCGAAGGTCTCCAGGAGGGCGTGGCCGGCGCTGTTCCATGCGCCCGGGTCGGCGCTGCCCTCGTCGGACGGGATGGCGAGGATGTCGGTGCTCTCGGCCATGCCGATGAACTTCTGGCCCTCCTCGATGAGCGCCGATGCCTTGGCCTCGTCGTGGGGCTTGCCGGCCTCCTTCGCCCGGACCGCCTCGACCCCGTCGGCGAGCGTCTCCTGCAGATGGAGGAGCTCCCCGAGGAAGTCCTTGCTTCCCTCCGGGGCAAGGGAGCGCCTCAGCCTAAGGTAATGGGAGAGGTTGCCGTAGAGCTGGACGACGGCCGACTGGAAACGGGTCCTCGCCTGGGCCTCGACCGGATCCGCGAGCTTCTCCTGGGCCTCGATCTGCTGCAGGTAGGGCGCGATCTCGTTGAACGACATCCTGCGCTGCCGGCTCGGGAGGAACCCGATCAGCGCCATCACCTGCTGCACCGGCTTGTCGTAGTGGATCGCGAGGTTCTCGTCGTTCTTGCCGATCAGCGAGAGAAGGTCGGTGTTGTCGACGACAAACACCCTGTAGGTGTCGGCCTTCTCCGGGACGAACAGGACGTCGAGGAGCCATTCGTCGGGTGTGAGCTCGGAGCGGTCGGGCGCAAAGACCCTCTGCTTGCCCTGGATGACGAGGAGCGTGCTCCGCGCCAGCGAGTCGAACGGCTTGATTCGGCCCTCGGCCAGCACCGGCAGCCTCCCGAAGGCCTGGACGGCCTCCGGCGGGCCGCCCGGCTGGGGCGCCAAGCCGAGGAGCACGCAGACGGCGGCGACAGCGACGACGAAGACGGGGATCCTGCTCCTCACGCGGGCCTCCTAGCGCGGCCGAACGCCGCCAGGTGGAGCAGGAACTGGACCACGAGCCCCAGCCCTATCGCGGCGCACGCGATGTAGGGGACGAGCCAGCTCGGGTTGCGCACGACCTGCAGGATCGTGGTCTTGTCATTGTTCTCGAAGCTCGCCTGGTAGTACGTGAGGCCGTCGTACCGGAGCGGGTTGTTCATGTAGATAAGGACCTCGCGGCCCTCCCCGCCTCCAGCGGGGTTGATCCGCACCCTGCTCGAGAAGTTCTTGGGGATGTCGGTGCCGGGATAGATGTCGTGGCTGAACTTCTCGAGCGTCAGGGAGTACGGCTCGTAGAGGCGCTTTGGCCTCATGACGAGCTTCCACGTCCGGCCGGCGTACGGAAACGCCTGGGGGTTGCCGAGGAGGGTGGAGACGGTCCAGGTCCCGAGGGATCCCTCCGGCCCGACGAGCTCCACGTAGGCGGCCGGCGTGTTGCGCTCGTCCTGCCGGTAGGTGACCTCGAGCGGCGTCACGGCGAGCTGGGGGCCCATGCCCTGGGTCGCCGGCGACGGCGGCGCCCCCGGCGCCTGGGAGCGCAGCTGGACGGCCGAGTTCTCGTAGTAGCCCCTCGGCACCACCTTGAAAGGGAGCCTGGGGTTCTGGAGGACGGTCCCCCTGGCGACGAAGGACTCGGGGATCGCGACCACCTCGTCGAAGTTCGGGTCGGTCGCGTCGATGACCGCGAGCTCGTTGAGGAGGCTGCTCTCCGAGAAGTTCTTGGTCTCGCCCTCGTCCAGGCGCATCTGGAAGTCCTGCTGGACCAGGCCGGAGACGAGCTCGCCCACGAGGAGCATGATGAGGCCCGTGTGCGCGATCCAGATCCCGGCCTTCCCCCATCCGCGCCTGAAACGGTAGGCGTGCGCGGAAATGAGGTTGACGAGGAGGAGCCCGCCGATCGTGTACCCGCCGGGGTAGACCGGGACGCGCAGGTCGCCCAGCCGCACGAAGACAAGGAACGAATGGAAGAACTTCTGCTGAACCGCCCAGACGCCGAGGTGCACCTGGTCGAGCGTCGCCCAGAAGACGAGGACGATCGAGAGCGCGAGGAGGACGACGGTCAGCCGGAGCGAGACGAAGAGATTGCGCAGCTGTCGGATGAAAGGGGGCATCGGCGGGTTCAGGGCGCCCTGACGGTGTGCAGGAACCCGGTGAAGGCCGGCCTGGACGCCCTCACGAGGGCGCCCGGCCCCGTCAGCTTGAAGAACCAGGTCGATCCGCCAAAGGGGACGATCGCCCCAACCATGGCCTTGGCGCCGGGGTCGCCCGGGGGAAAGAGCTCCACGATCGCGAACCTCAGGCCGTTTGCCTCGACCCGGCTGACCGCCGACTCGAGCTCCTCAGCCCTGAGCGGGGCGAGCCCGACCTGGCCGCGCCAGCGGTTCACGTTGGCGAGTTCGCCCCCGACATCGCCCGGAAAGGCCGTGATCGAGAGCTCCGACTCGCCGCCCTCGCCGGGGACGGCATAGCTGGCCTTGCGCATGGCCCCGGCCGGCGCCGCCTTCCATGCGGCGGGCGCCTCCCAGACGAGATCCGCGCCCGAGGCCGTAGGGACGGAGGCGTCCGCCATCGCCGCCCCGGGGGACTGCTCCCCCCGGCCTCCAGCCGCGGCCGACGGGAGCTCCGGCCCCTTCTCCTTGGGCACCCGGTACGTGGCCACCTGCTCGTCGCCGCACGCGGCGAGAAGCAGCGCGGCAACAGCGACGGCGACGGCGACGGGGAGCGCGCGCGGGGGCATAAAGGGGTAGAACGTCTCCCCGCCTCGCCAAAAACTCAACTTTGTTCCGCGCGGAGCGGGGTCCTGCCGTCCGCGAATTCGGCCTCGAGCCGCTGGCCCGGCCTGATGGCCGCGCGCCGGATGACGGGCCTGCCCCTGTCGTCGCGCACGATCGCGAACCCTCGGTTGAGGACCGAGCCGGGGCTGGCGCCCAGGATCCTCTTCTCCAGCGAGAGGAGCCTCTGCCTGTAGAGGACGGCGCGGGTCTGCGGGGAGGCTCGCTCGAGCCGGGCGGCGGCGCCCGACAGCCTCTGGACGCGAACCTGGAGGGACGAGCGCAGCGCCGAGGCCAGCCGGTTCGTCATGTCGTCGAGGCGCAGGTAGCCCCGCTCGACGAGCGCAGCGGGCGAGAGCAGGCGCAGCCGGGAGCGGCCGTGGGCGACCCGCTCCCGGGCCCGGCTCATGGCCTCGGAGACGGCGCCCAGGGCCGACTGCCTCGCCGACTCGGTCCTTTCGGCGAGGCGGACAAACTCGCTCGAGATGAGCTCGGCGGCGGCGCTCGGGGTCTCCGCGCGCAGGTCCGCCGCGAAGTCGCACAGCGTGAAGTCGATCTCGTGGCCCACCGCGGATATCGTCGGTACGCGGCAGGCCGCCACAGCGCGGACCAGGGGCTCCTCGTTGAATGCCCAGAGGTCCTCGATGCTCCCGCCGCCGCGCCCGATGACGATCAGGTCGAAGATCCCGAGCGCCTCGGCGAGCCGCAGCATCCCGGCCATCTCGTCCGCGGCGCCCTCTCCCTGGACCTTGGCGGGGAGGACGACGGCCCTGCCCCTCCAGCCGCGCCGGATCAGGATCCTCATGAAATCCTGGACGGCGGCGCCCGTGGGCGACGTCAGGAATCCCACGGTCCCCGGCATCTGCGGAATCGGCTTCTTGCGTTGCGGGTCGAACAGGCCCTCGTCCGAGAGCCGGCGCTTGAGCGCCTCGTACTCCCGCTGGAGCGCCCCCACCCCGTCGGCGACGAGCGTCTTGACGACAAGCTGGTACTTGCCCTGGGGCTCGTAGACGCCGACGTCGCCGAAAGCCACCACCTGGAGGCCGTCCCGCAGCTTCACCGCCTGTCTCGCGGCGTGCGTGCGGAACATGACGGCTGCCAGCTGGGCCCCCGCGTCCTTGAGCGAGAAGTAGACGTGGCCGCTCGGCTGGACACGCAGGTTCGACACCTCGCCCCTGACCCAGCAGGGGCCGATCGCCCCCTCGAGGACCTCCTTCACCCGGCGGGTGAACTCGGTCACCGTCAGCGGGCGGGCCTCCGGGCCCGCGCTTCCGAGGTCAATCGAGGCGGGCGGCATAGCGCTTGCGGATCCAGTGGACGAAGGCCGTGGCGGCCACGAGGACGCCGACGCCCGTCGCCACGAGCTTGAAGTTCCCGTTGAAGACCCCCTTGCCGAGGACGACAAACGCGACCGCCCAGGGCAGGATGCAGAGCCACGAGACGATCATGTAGAGCCGGAACGGCACCTCGGCGAGCCCCAGGATGTACGACTGCATGAAGAAGGGGGGGCCGGGAGTCAGGCGGATGACGAGGGCGACGTTGAGCGCATTGGCCTTCGTCACGCGCGGGATCCTGTAGCCGTAGTGCTCCGTCAGCCTCGAGAGGAGCGGGCGAAGCGCGTAGCGGGCGAGCCAGTAGGTGAGCGCGAGGTTTGCGGCGATCGCGACCATCGTGGCGACGATGACTCCCACGAGGGTGATCTGCGCGGCGAAGGCCTCTCCCGCCAGGATCGTGAACGCGCTGAGCG
The DNA here is from genome assembly GCA_035604815.1 of Opitutaceae bacterium. Lineage (GTDB taxonomy): Bacteria > Verrucomicrobiota > Verrucomicrobiia > Opitutales > Opitutaceae > Palsa-1447. The sequence continues at coordinate 238 of DATNHT010000172.1, read as the reverse complement.
GCGCCCCGACGGCGGGCAGGAAGGCGAGCGCGGAGAAGTACACGAGGGGCCCGGCGTCGCGGATCATGTACAGTCCCTGCGCCGCCAGCGCCCGGATGTTGACCCCCCGAAGGAGAAGCAGCGCGCCCGCTACCAGCGCAAACGCCACGATGCACAGCTGGAACAGCGGCAGTTTCCGTTTCTTGAGGGGCACCTCGGACGACATGGGGGGAGCCTCCCGGCCCCTCGGCCCACCGTC
>DATNHT010000171.1:0-3924 GCA_035604815.1 Opitutaceae bacterium | reverse complement strand
CGCCCAGGGGCTGCGCGAGGTGATCTCGCTCGAGTTCGACGACGGCGTGACGCTCCACGTCCCCCTTCAGGAGTCGCATCTCATCAGCCGCTATGTCGGGCTCGGGGGCGCGAAGCCCCAACTCGGCAGGATCGGCTCCGGGCGCTGGGAGAAGGCGCGCCGGGCCGTCGAGCGGGCCACCGTCGACCTTGCGGCGGAGCTGCTCCGCATTCAGGCCAGCAGGGAGGCGCAGGCGGGATTCGCTTTTCCGGGGGACACCGAGTGGCAGGGCGAATTCGAGGCCTCGTTCCCCTTCACCGAGACTCCGGGCCAGCTGCGCGCGATAGAGGAGACCAAGCGAGACATGGAGCGGGCGCGGCCGATGGACCGCCTGATCTGCGGCGACGTCGGGTTCGGCAAGACCGAAGTGGCGCTCCGCGCGGCCTTCAAGGCCGTCCAGGCAAGCAAGCAGGTGGTCGTTCTTGTCCCGACGACAGTCCTCGCGCAGCAGCACTTCAACACGTTCCGCGAGCGCATGGCGGGCTATCCCGTCTCGATCGAGATGCTGAGCCGCTTCCGCACACGGGCGGAGCAGCGGGCGATAATCGGGGCCGTCTCCTCCGGCGGCGTGGACATCCTGATAGGGACCCACCGGCTCCTGCAGCGCGATATCGTCCCGAGGGACCTGGGCCTGGTGATCATCGACGAGGAGCAGCGCTTCGGGGTGAAGCACAAGGAGGTCTTCAAGAAGATGCGGGCGACGGTCGACGTCCTCTCGATGAGCGCCACGCCCATCCCTCGAACGCTCTACCTGGCCCTCACGAGCGCGCGAGACATGAGCGTCGTCGACACTCCCCCTGTCGACCGCCACCCGATCCAGACAATCGTAAAGACGTACGAGGAAAAGGTGGTTGTCGACGCCATCCGGCACGAGATGCGGCGCGGGGGCCAGGTGTTCTACCTGCACAACCGGGTGGGGACGATCGATGCCGTCGCGAACCGTCTGCGCGGGCTCATGCCCGACATCTCTTTCGGCGTCGGGCACGGGCAAATGGACGCGGCCGGCCTCGAGCGCGCCATGACGGATTTCGTCGCGGGCAAGTACGACGTGCTCGTGTGCACGACGATCATCGAGAGCGGCCTCGACATCCCCAACTGCAACACCCTGATCATAGAGGGCGCCGACCGCTTTGGCCTCTCGCAGCTTTACCAGCTTCGGGGCCGTGTCGGGCGCTTCAAGCACCAGGCCTACGCGTATCTGCTGCTGCACCGGCACACCCGGCTCCTCGACGCAGCGCGCCAGCGGATGAACACGCTCCGCCAGCACACGCAGCTGGGCGCGGGTTTCCGGATTGCGATGCGCGACCTCGAGCTGCGCGGGGCCGGCAACCTGCTGGGCCCCGAACAGAGCGGGCATATCGTCGGTGTCGGGTTCGAGCTCTACTGCCAGCTCCTGCGCCAGTCCGTGGCGCGCCTCAAGGGAGAAAAGGCCGCGGCGGCCATCCGCGCAGGCGTGAAGCTCGATTTTGTGTTCGTGGGTGAAGGCGCGCCGGCAGAGGGCTCTCCCCAGGGCCGCCGCGAGGACAGATACACCGCACTCAAGGACGCTGAGGACCGGGCGGGGGGCCCCGGAATCGGCCGGATTCAGGCTAGGATCCCCGTCGCCTATGTCGGGGAAACCCGCCTGCGGATCGACGTCTACCGAAGGCTGGCGATGGCCGATTCGACGCAGGCCGTGCGCCAGATTGAGGCTGAACTGGCGGACCGCTTCGGCAAGCCGGTCCCCGAGGTGCGCACGCTCCTTCTGGTGACCGAGATCCGCGTCTTGGCGGAACAAAAGGGGATTCTCTCCGTCGAATCGGAATCCAACCGCCTCAAGTGCCTTCGCGGCAGCGGCCAGCGGGATGACTGGGTGATGATCGGCGCCCGGTTTCCAAGGTTGACCGCACCGCACCCGCACTTACGGTTGAAGGAGATAATCTCTTTTTTGAAGCACCTGCCGAATCCATGACACTGAACCGCAGCGCCAACGCAGCAATCGTGGCCTCCCTTGTCGCGGGTTGCGCCCTGGCTCAGACCGTGACGCCGGACGACAACCTCAACCTTCGGTTTGCTAACGGGATCGCGGCGATTGCCGAGGACAAGATCATCACCGTCGACGACGTCCGCCGCGAGGTAACCCCGCTGATCCCCCAGCTCCAGAGGGATGCGCGCAATGAGCAGGAATTCAACCAGAAGCTCGAGGCCCTCCAGGACGACGCGATTCAGAATCTCATCGACCGTGTCTTGATCATCAAGGACTTCCAAAAGGACGACAAGAAGCACGTGCCCACAAGCTTTGTCGACAATCAGATCGCCGACCAGCTGACCGACCAGTTCGACAACGACCGCTCGAAATTCCTCGCGTACCTTCGCGCGCGCGGCACCACCATGCGCGACTACCGCAGGGAGGTGGAGGAGGACATCATCTACAACTACATGATGCACGAGCAGCGCAAGTCGCAGACCATCGTGAGCCCGGTCCGGATCGAGCAGTACTACAAGGAGAACAAGGACCGCTTCTATCAGGACGACAGCGTCCATCTCCGCCTGATCCAGCTCACCCGCGGGCCTGGCGAGACGGATGGCGGACTGAGGGGAAAGGCCGATTCGATCCTGCTGCGCCTGCGCTCGGGCGAGAAGTTTGAGGACCTCGCGAAGGAGTACAGCGCCGATTCGCGCCGCGCGAAGGGCGGAGACTGGGGCTGGCAGAAGAGATCCGACCTAAAGCCGGAGTTCAGCGAGCCGCTTTTCGCCGTCAAGAAGGGCGAATGCTCGGATCCCGTGATGACCCCCGAGGGCTGTTTCCTGCTTTACGCCGACGAACGCAAGTACGCCGGCATCCAGTCGCTCGACGAGGTGCGCGACCAGATCGAACGGATCCTCGTCCAGCAGATGACCCGCCAGAGCAGCGACCGCTGGCTCGAGCGCCTGCGCCGAAACGGCTACGTTAAGCACTTCTAGGCGGCCGGGAATGCGGGTTTCCCGCGGCGGACTCGTGGCCCCGAGGGCCCTCAGGGCATCGAGGCGACAGACGACCTCGAGGCCGCCTCGTCCAGAAGGGCCACCATCGGGCTCCTCGTCGGCTCAAACGCCTTGACGACGACGCCGAGCAGGTTGGCCTCCGTCACCGTCGTCGAGTCGCATTCGGCGTTTCCGACCCCCATCGCGACCCAACCCTGGGAGGACTTCCTAACGAGGACATGGGCGACGGGCCGGCCAGAATCGCCGACATAGGCGACCGTCATGCCCGCCTTGAGCTCCGAAACCGCGATCCGCTGCGTCACGACCACCGTGTGGTCCCTGTAGAGGGGCAGCATCGAATCGCCGCTTCCCACCAGAAAATCCGTCCCGGCATGCTCGGCCACGAACTGCTTGCCGAGGCGCAACGCGTCAAAGGGCTGCACGACTTCGGCGGTGGGCGACATCACCGCCACGGCCGCCGGGGAAAACCGGGCCGCCGTCTGCGTTGCGCAACCCGACCATCCAAGGCCGCTGAGGGCGATCAGCACGCCGGCGCTGAGGCGGGTTGCGAGGCCCATTGAAGAGTTTCCGGAAACACCATTCATTTGCATATGCATACTTAACTCCTTTCCGCTCCAAGCAGTAATAGGGGCTTCACTGCGAACCGGTGGGTGAGTTTACCCGGACCGAACGTGCCGTTTCTCGGGTAACCCTGTGATTACCCGGCTGCTTCTGGGGTGAATTCCCTAGGCCCGCAGACGAGAGGCGGCCGTCGGCAGTCCCCGGCTCCCAGAATTAGTGGTCATGTCTATTTTAGTTGTTTAACGGCTGCTCGGTCCCATCGTTTGACCATTCCCGTGAAGCCCGCTTCCCCATCGCCCGGGCCCACCCCGCTCTACCCCTCCAGCCGGATACGCATCCTGCCCGCCGCGGAGAGGCCCA
>DATNHT010000170.1:0-5450 GCA_035604815.1 Opitutaceae bacterium | reverse complement strand
CTTGAGCCGCTTCGCCAGACCCAGGCAGTTGATCGAGCCCATCACGGACGTCTTGATCGTCTTGATCGGGTTGTACTGGTAGTGCGTGGGCGAGGCGGGGCACGCCAGATTGTAGATCTGGTCCACCTCGCACTTGAACGGATCGATGATGTCGTGCCGGACAAGCTCGAAGTTCGGGTTGCCCACCATGGACGCGATGTCCTGCTTCCTGCCGGTGAAAAAGTTGTCCAGGCAGACGACCTCCTGGCCGTCCGCGAGAAGCCTCTCGCACAAGTGGGAGCCGAGGAAGCCGGCTCCTCCGGTGACAAGGATGCGCATACGCCAGCGGATTGAGCCCTAGATCGGGACGGTTGGCGAGCGCTTTAGGACGCGGGCCGTGCCGCCGCGCCCCTCCTCAGGGGGCGAGTTCGAGCACCGCGACGGACTTGGACGGGAGCGTCACCGCGAGCGAGGCTCCGGAGAGGACAAAGTCGGAGAACGGGGCCGGCTTCACCGCATCCGGGGAGTCGAACGTGTTGTGCGCCTGGATGGTCGGCGCGGTGAGCACGCGGCCGCTCGCGGACTTCGGCTGCGCCCCGGCGATCGCGCATGTCACGCGGACGGCCCGGCCGGGATCAGTGTTCACGAGCGACAAGTGGATGAGCCCGTTCGAGTCTCGGGACGCGGAGGCGCTCACCTGAGGGATCCGCGCGGCGCCCCGCGCATATTCCGGGGTGTCGAGGTCGACGGGCAGGTAGGTCGCGCCCTGGTGCACCCTGAACATCTCGAACACGTGGTAGGTGGGGGTGACGACCATCCTCGGCCCGTCCGTCATGATCATCGCCTGGAGCACGTTCACCATCTGGGCGATGTTCGCCATCGCGACGCGGTCGGCGTGGCGCTGGAAGATGTGGAAGTTGAGCGCGGCGACGACCGCGTCGCGCAGGGTGTTCTGCTGCACGAGGAACCCGGGGTTGGTCCCGGGAGTCGGATCGTACCACGTGCCCCACTCGTCCACCATGAGCCCCACCTTCTTGCCCGGATCGTACCTGTCCATGATGGCCGAATGCCCGGCGATGATCCCGTCCATCATGAGCGTCTTGCCCAGGGTCGCCATCCAGTCCGCCTCGTCGAATTCGGTGGCCGAGCCCTTGTCATTCCAGCCGTTCCTCACGGTGTAGTAGTGCAGCGACAGTCCGTTCATCCTCTTGCCCGCAACCTCCATCACCTTGTCGGTCCACCCGTAGCTCGCGGCATCGGGCCCGCAGGCGATCCGGTAGAGCTCGTTGCCCGGGTAGTTCTTCAGGTATACGCTGTAGCGGCGGAAGTTCTCCGCGTAAAACTCGGGCGGCATGTCGCCGCCGCATCCCCAGGATTCGTTTCCGATCGCGAAATACCTGACGCGCCAGGGCTCCGACCGGCCGTTGCGCCGGCGCTCGTTGGCGAGCGGCGAGTCCGCGTTCGACGTCATGTACTCGACCCACTCCATCATCTCGCGCACGGTGCCGCTCCCGAGGTTGCCCGTGATGTAGGGCTCGCAGCCGACCTGCTCGCAAAGGTCCATGAACTCATGGGTTCCAAAGCTGTTGTCCTCCACCACCCCGCCCCAGTTCGTGTTGATCATCCTGGGCCGGTCCTTGCGCGGCCCGATGCCGTCCTTCCAGTGGTATTCGTCGGCGAAGCAGCCGCCCGGCCACCTGAGGACGGGAACCTGGATCCGTCGCAGCGCCGCCACCACGTCGCTGCGGATGCCGCGCACATTGGGGATCGGCGAATCCTCCCCCACCCAGATCCCGCCGTAGATGCAGTGGCCGAGGTGCTCCGAGAACTGCCCGTAGATGTTCCGGTTGATCACGGGACCGGGCCGGTCGGCGTGCAGCGTCAGCGTGGCGGCGGGGGTCTGCGCCGATAGGCACCCGGCTCCGACGAGCGGAAGGAGCGCGAGGCGAAGTTTGTTGCGTGCGGGGGCGTTCATGTTCGCGCGGTCGAATCTTGGCCCTCGTACCGCTCGATCCAAGCCTTTTGCCACGGCCCGAAATCCCCCGCCCCGATGTGGGCCCGGGCCTGTCCCATGAGGTCGAGGAAGAAGTGGAGGTTGTGGATCGTGACCAGCGTTCCCCCGAGCATCTCGCCCGCGGCGATAAGGTGGCGCAGGTAGGCCCTGGAGAAATTGCGGCAGGTGTAGTTGTCCAGCCCATCGACAATCGGCCGGCGATCGGCGCGGAACCTCTCGTTTCGCAGGTTGATCGGCCCGCCGGGCGTGAAGGCGAGCCCGTTTCGGGCGACGCGGGTCGGCAGGACGCAGTCGAACATGTCCACGCCGAGCGCGATCATCTTGAGGATCTGCGGCGGGGTGCCGACGCCCATCACGTAGCGGGGCCGGTCCCCGGGAAGGTGCGGCGCGGTCGCGGCCACCTGCTTGAGCATCTCCGGCTCGGCCTCGCCCACGCTGACGCCGCCGATCGCGTACCCGGAGAAGTCGAGCGCCGCGAGCGCCTCGGCCGCCTCCCGCCTCAGGTCGTCGTAGGTCGATCCCTGGGCGATCGCGAAGACATGCCGGCCCGACGCGACAAACCCGCTCTCGACCGCGATCTCCCGGCAGCGCCGGGCCCAGCGCAGGCTCCGGCTGCAGGCCAGGGCGCAGGCGTCCCGGTCGACCGGCCAGGGCGGGCACTCGTCGAGCACCATCGCGATGTCCGAGCCGAGGGCGGACTGGACCCCCATGACCTCCTTCGGCCCCAGGAACAGCCTTGCCCCGTCCAGGTGCGACTGGAACGCGACCCCCTCGTCTCGGATGTCGCGCAGTTTCGCGAGACTGAAGACCTGGAACCCCCCGCTGTCGGTCAGGATCGGGCCGTCCCAGCCCATAAAGGCGTGCAGGCCCCCGAGCTCGCGGATCAGCTCGCTGCCGGGCCTCAGGTTGAGGTGGTAGGTGTTCCCGAGGATGATCTGCGCCCCGATATCCCTCAGGTGGACAGGGGTCACGGCCTTGACGGTCCCCTGCGTCCCAACCGGCATGAAGACCGGCGTCTCCACGGCGCCGTGGAGCGTGCTCAGCCGGCCGCGGCGCGCTCCCGACGAGGGATCCTTCCCCAGCAATTGAAAGTGACTTGCCATATTCTGCGGCACGACCCTACCCGCATCCTTGACCCCCTTGTCAATCGTGGGTCAATTGGGAGGGCGTGCTCCTCGTCATCGATAACTTCGATTCCTTCACCTACAACCTTGTCCAGTATTTCGGGCAGCTGGGCGTGGAGCAGCGGGTATTCCGCAACAACGAGATCACCGCGAAGAGGGCCCTGGCCCTGAGGCCCGACCGCGTCCTCCTCTCGCCCGGGCCATGCACGCCGAGCGACGCCGGCGTCACGCTCGACATCATCGGAGCCTTTGCCGGGAGGAAGCCGATCTTCGGGGTCTGCCTCGGGCACCAGGCCGTCGGGCAGTTCTACGGGGGCAGGGTCGTCCGCGCCGGCCGGCTGATGCACGGCAAGACCTCGCCGATCCTGCACAGGGACACCGACCTGTTTCAGGGCCTCCCCCAGGGGTTCTCCGGGACCCGGTACCACTCGCTCCTGGTCGAGCGCTCGAGCTTCCCCAGTGAGCTGGAGATCACCGCCGAGACAGCCGAGGGCGAGGTGATGGGGCTTCGCCACCGCACCCTTCCCATCTGGGGCGTCCAGTTCCACCCGGAGTCGATCGCGACCCGGGAAGGGATGAGAATCCTCGAGAATTTCCTCGGGCTCAACTGACCATGCGCTGCCCCAAGTGCACGTCGATAGAGGACAAGGTGATCGACTCCCGGATAAGCAAGGAGGGCAACACCATCCGCCGGCGCCGCGAGTGCCTCGAGTGCGGCCACAGGTTCACGACGACTGAGACCTTGGTCCTCGACGGCATGGTCGTCATCAAGCGCGACGGCCGCAGGGAGGAGTTCGACCGCGGGAAGCTGGCGCACGCGGTGCGCGCCGCGTGCCACAAGCGCCCGGTCGACATCGAGCAGATAACGATGCTGGTCGAGGACGTCATCGACGCGATCGAGGCGCGCTTCGAGAACGAGATCCCCTCGCAGGCGATCGGCGAGAGCGTCATGCAGCGGCTTCGCACAGTCGACCAGGTTGCCTACGTGCGCTATGCAAGCGTGTACAAGGAATTCCGCGACGTCTCCGAGTTCATGAGCGAGATCAGCGCGCTCGGTAAGAACAAGAAATGACGATGGACCGCGACGAGCTGCGTCGCCTGCATTTCATCAACGCGCTCTTTGCCCATGTGACCGGCCAGGACCTCTACCTGGCGCACCAGATCAAGTCGGCCATCGCGTTCAACCTCGCCGAGCTCGAGGCCCATGCGGCCGCGGGCCCCTTCGCCGAGTCGGCCTATTCCGCCGCCTTCAACTCGGCCGCGGCGCGCCTTCTGGACAGGCTGTATTCCCAGATCCCGCGCCATGGGTTCTTCCACTGGGACGCCTCGCGGACGCTCCAGTCCGGAACGCCCCTCTTTGCGCGCGCGGAGGTGATGGCGGGGCTTAAGCAGCTGGCCCCCTTCCGGGAGTCGACGCTGCTCATCACGAACCTGCGGCCGGCCGTCTGTCCGCCGGAGCGGCGCGAGACACCGCGCCGCCTGCGCGAGTACGGCGACCTCCTGGCCTTCCTGCGCGACCTGACCGCGGCGCGCTCCCCGCCGGGGTCCGACATGACGCTCTTGTTCTTGTGACCGGCGCCCGGAGGCGCTACCCCCATCGCAGCCCTTGAGCCAAGGTGCGCGCCAATGAAGAAGACCCTGTTCCAGAGAATCATCGAACGCGAGATCCCCGCCAGGATAGAGCACGAGGACGAGCGGTGCATCGTGATCCACGACATCCAGCCCCAGGCACCCGTGCACCTGCTGATCGTCCCGAAGCAGGCGATCCCCCGCCTGGGCGAGGCGGCGGATGCGGACGAGGCCGTCCTCGGCCACCTCCTCATTGTCGCGCGCGACGTCGCCAGGAAGCTCGGGCTCGGGAACGGGTACCGGATCGTGATCAACAACGGCCCGGACGCGAGCGAGAGCGTCCCCCACCTCCACCTCCACCTGCTGGCGAAGCGCCAGATGGGCTGGCCGCCGGGATAGCCCCGCGGGGCCCGCCCGCGGCGCTCACCTGAGCCACCGGGCGAGCCACGCCTGGACCTCGCCGTACCAGGCGCGGCTGTCCTCCCCGCGCGAGATCCAGTGGTTCTCGTCGGGAAAGACGAGGAGGCGGCTCGGCACCTGGAGCCGCTTCAGGTAGCTCCAGTTCTCGATCGTGTTGTTCATCGGCACCCGCGCGTCCCTCTCCCCGACGCTCAGCAGGATCGGCGTCACCCAGCCCGTGCCCTTGAAATGGTTGCCCGCGTAGCGGACCGGGTTCTGCTCGCGCCATATCGGGCCCTGCTCCCAGACCGGTCCGCCGTCCATGACCTCGCGGCCGTAGACGAAGTCGCTCGTCGCCCACTGGG
>DATNHT010000169.1:0-6370 GCA_035604815.1 Opitutaceae bacterium | reverse complement strand
GTGATGAACCTGTCGAGCTCCCCGTCGAGGACGCCCTGCGTGTCGCTCGTGCTGTACCCCGTGCGCAGGTCCTTCACCATCTGGTACGGCTGCAGCACATAGCTGCGGATCTGGCTCCCCCACCCGATTTCGCCCTTTTCGCCGTAGAACCGCTCCATCTCGCTGCGCTGCTCGTCGAGGCGCTTCTCATGGAGCCTCGCCTTGAGGACGCTCATCGCGCTCGCGCGGTTCTTGATCTGCGAGCGCTCGTTCTGGCAGACGACGACGATCCCGCTCGGGATGTGGGTGACGCGGACGGCCGAGTCGGTGGTGTTGACCCCCTGGCCGCCCTTCCCGGACGAGCGGTACACATCGACGCGGATCTCGCTCTCCGGGATCTCGATGGCGATGTCCTCGTCGACCTCGGCGATCACGTCCACCGCGCAGAATGACGTGTGCCTGCGCTTGTTCGAGTCGAACGGGCTGATCCGGACGAGCCGGTGCACCCCGCGCTCGGCCTTGGCGTAGCCGTAGGCGTTCTCGCCCCTTAGCAGGAGCGTCGCCTTGGTGATACCCGCCTGGTCGCCGGCCTGGATGTCCTGGATCTCGACCTTGAAGCCGCGCCGCTCGGCCCACCGGTTGTACATGCGGAAAAGCATGTCGGCCCAGTCGCAGGACTCGGTCCCGCCCGCGCCCGCCTGGAGGGAGAGGATGGCGTTGTTCCCGTCGAACTGGCCCGTCAGGAAGGAAGCGATCTCGAGCTTGTCGAGCTCGTCCCCCATGGCGGCCACGGTCTGGTCGAGCTCCCTCTCGTGGGTCTCGCGCTCCGCCGGCGCCGACGCCTCGACCAGCTCGGCCATGACGTCGGCGTCCTCCACCTTTCCCTGGAACGCGATCACGGGCAGGATGGCCCGCTTGAGCACGTTCAGCTTTGCGATGTGCTTCTGGGCCCGCTCGTTGTTGTCCCAGAACCCCGGCTCGCCCATGCCGGCCTCCATCGCCTCGATCTCCCGGCGCTTCTGGTCGACGTCAAAGAAACCTCCACAGATGGCCGGCACGCTTCTTGATGTTGTCGATGTGGCTGAAGGTCTCGGGGGAGATCATGATGGAGGGCCGATTAGACCCGGGACGGGGCCCGACCGCAAGCGGACAAGGGCCCCGTCGCGCAGATTCCGGTTTAAACCGATCCCCTAATCTGATAATCCGCGCATCCCATGAAAGCGCATCGCCTTGTGTTCACGGGAAGGCAGCAGGTCGCCCTGGAGCCGTTCGATCCCGGTGAACCCGGCGAGGACGAGGTGCTGGTCGCCACGCGGTACTCGCTGATGAGCACGGGTACCGAGAATATCGTGTTCAACCGGCTCTTCGCCCCGGACACCCATTGGGACCGCTGGGTGAAGTATCCCTTCTACCCCGGATACACGGCGGTGGGGGTGGTCGCGCAGGCGGGCCCGAAGGCCGGTTCGCTGCGGCGCGGCGACCGGGTGGCGTTCCGGGTCGGCCACCGCTCGCACGATGTCGTCAAGGCGTCCGAATGCTATCCCATCCCGGACGCGCTACCGCTCCCGGAGGCCGTCTGGTTCTCGCTTGCAAAGATCACGTTCCACGGGGCCCTGGCCGCCCGCTATGCGCTCGGCGACAGCGTCCTGGTCATAGGCGCGGGGCCCATTGGGCAGATGTCCGTCCGCTGGGCGCGCGCCGCGGGGCTGAGCTCGATCCTCGTCGTCGACTCGGTGCCCGACCGCATGCCCCTCGCCCGCGCCGGCGGGGCCACGGAAACAATCGTCTCGCCGATCGGCAAGGCCCGCGACGCCGTGCTTGCCGCAGGCCGCGGGAGGCTGCCCCGCGTCGTGTCCGACGCGACCGGCAACTCGGAGGTCCTCGCGGCGGCGCTGGGCCTGGCCGCGGACCGCGGCACGGTGGTCATCCTGGGCGACACGGGCAACCCGACCCACCAGCACCTCACGGGCGATGTCATCACCCGCGGGCTCACCATCGTCGGGGTCCACGACCTGCACAACACCCCGGAGTGGAACAACGCCACCATCACGCAGCTGTTCTTCGACCTGGCGGCCGGCGGGCGCTTTCCGCTCGCCGGGCTCAACACCCATTTCTTCGAGCCGGAGCAATGCCAGGAGGCCTATGCCACGGCCAACCGCGACCGCGCGAAGACCATGGGCATCGTGTTCGACTGGTCGGGCGGGAAGAAGGGCGCTGCTTAGGCCTCAGTCCTCCGGCGCCGGCGCCGAGCCGCGGAGCAGGGACTCCTCGTGGTCGAGGAGCTGCTGGAGCGGCCGGTGGACCTCGTCGATGATGGCTCCGCTCCGCCAGAGCCGGTCCAGCGCGCTGCGCTCGGCCTCCAGCGCGGCCAGGCGGTAGCGGTGGCCCGCGGCCCTGCGCCGGCGGGCGCTCCTGCGGGTCTCGCCCTCGGCCGTCAGGACCGCGAGCCTCTGCTCGTACTCCGCTATCACCTGGCCAAGCGCCGCCTCCTGATCCGGCGTGGTTGCGGAGGCCTCCACGGTCCGCAGGGCACGCAGGCCGGCCTCGACCGCGGTCATGCGCGCGAGGCGCTCCTCCCTGGGGCGATCCTCGTCCTCGCGCAGGCCGAGCCGATGGATGAGGGCCTCCAGCGTGGTGCCCTGCACGAGGAGCGTCGCGGCGATGACCCCGAAGGCGAGGAAGATGACGACGTCGCGCCCGGGGAAGGGCGAGCCGTCGGGCAGGAAGAGCGGGATGGACAACGCGGCGGCAAGGGTGACGGTGCCCCGCATCCCGGCCCAGCTCGTCACGAGCACGGCCGACGGATCCGGCCGGACCTCCCTTGCGCGCACACCCGCAAACAGGAACGGCAGGTAGGCGCCCGGGAAGACCCACACGACGCGGGCCACCATGGCCGTGCCCGCCACGGCCGCGGTGAGGCCGAGGAGGCGCAGGGTCGTGAAGTGGTGGCTCACCGCCGCGAGCAGCGCCGGGAACTGGAGGCCGAGAAGGACGAAGGCGATTCCGTTTAGCCAGAAGAGAAGCAGGGACCAGACCCCGTAGGCCTCCTGGCGGGTCTCCGCATCCATGCGGACCGGATCGCGCCAGCCGGAGTAGAGGCCGGCGGCGACAACCGAGAGCACGCCGGAGACGCCGAGCTGCTCGGCGAGGAGGTAGGCGGCGTACGGCGTCATGAGAGAGAGCGTGACCTCGATGTAGGTGTCGCTCGAATGCAGGTGGCGCAGGAGGTCGCGCAGGCGCCCGACGCCGTAGCCCGCGACAAGGCCGACCGCGAAGCCCCCGACGGACAGGAGCGAGAACTCCAGCGCCATGCGGCGCAGCGAAAAGCCGCCGGCGACGGCCGCCGCGAGGGCGAACTTGAACCCGACAAGGCCGGTCGCGTCATTCATCAGGCTCTCGCCGTTCAGGATGGTGGTGAGGCGCGCGGGAACCCTGAGGCGCTCAGTGGCCGCGTTGACGGACACCGCGTCGGTGGGCGAGACCACGGCGCCGAGGGCGAACGCCATCGCGAGCGGCAGGCCCGGCACCAGCCAGTGCGCCACGAGGCCCACGGCCAGAGTGGTGAACGTGACGAGGCCGGTTGCGAGAAGGAGAATGGGCCGCTTGGCGCGTGCCAGTTCGCGAAGCGGCATGAGCCAGCCGTCGGAGAAGAGGAGCGGCGGCAGGAAGCAGAGGAAGAAGAACCCGGGGTCGAGGTCGAACCTCGGAAAGCCCGGGAGATACGCCGCACCGACGCCCCCGAGCAGGTACGTGATGAGCTGAGGAAACGGCAGCCAGCGCCCGACGACGCTCAGGCTCGCGATCAGCAGAAGCAGGAGGAGGGCGTGTTCAAAGGGGGTCAAGAATGTCGCGCCGCGGTCCCTACGGGCTCGGGGCCGCGGCCTCGGCCCTGCGCTTCTTGCGCTCCCAATACCACGCGACCCAGATGCAGACCTCGTAGAGCAGGTAGAGCGGGATCGCCATCGCGACCTGCGTCACGACCTCCGGGGTTGTCAGCACCGCGCCCAGGATGAGCGACAGGACGGCGACATGGCGCCGGAACTTGGTGAGATGCGCGTGGGTGAGGACCCCGATCTTCACCAGGAAGAGGACGATCAGGGGAAACTGGAACCCGAGCCCCATGCCGAAGATGAACTTGCACGTGAAATTGATGTACTCGTCCGCCCTCCAGTCCTGCGAGGAGAACCCGAGGAGCTGGGAATACTGGATGGAGGCCCGCAGCGCCACCGGCAGCAGGACGAAGTACGTGGACAATACGCCCGCGAAGAAGAGGAAGCCCGACCAGCCGAGCCAGCTAAAGATCACGCTGCGCTCCTTCAGGTTGAGCGCCGGCAGGATGAAGCCCCCCATGAAGAAGATCCAGAACGGGGACGAGACGGCCAGCGCGGCGTAGATGGCGACGTGGAAGGCCACCATGAAGCCCTCGGTGGGGCTCAGGTTGTGCAGCCGGATCTCGGCCGAATCCGCCGGGGCGGCGGCCGGCTCCACCGTCAGGGTCGCGACCTGCTCCTTGCCCATCGGCGCCATGCCAACCCGAAGGACGACGTTCGGCGGGCCGCCCGCGGGCAGCCCGGGGATCGGCTCCCGGGCGACCTCGAAGGGGCCGAGCTTCGCGTCGCCGATCTGGAGAGTGACCGTGGGCCTGGGCTTCTCGAACATGTGCATCCTCTGCATGGGGTATACGAGGACGCGCACGATCCACGGCGAAAGGAACAGGCAGAGGAGGAGGGCGATTCCGATCGCAGAGACGGACCGGATGAGCGCGGTCCTCAGGTCGTTCAGGTGCCCCCAGAACGATTTCTTGGGACCGGTGTCCTCAGCCTCTGCAAGCAGTCCTGGAGTTTCCTCGGCCACGTCTTCGGATGGGCTATTCGCGCAGATCGCCGGATTTCCTCTCGGCGAGGAAGCTGCGGTACGTGGCGCCGATTCCCTCCCTCAACCCGATCCGGGCCCTCCAGCCCAGGGCCGACATCCTGGAGACATCCAGGAGCTTGCGCGGTGTCCCGTCGGGCATCGACGCGTCCCAGGACACCGCTCCCGTGTATCCGGTCGCCTCCGCCACGATCTCCGCCAGCTCCCGGATCGTCACGTCGGTTCCCGTCCCGACATTGATCCAGTCAGGGGGATCCTCGCGCCGGAGGATGAAGGCGCAGGCGTCGGCCAGGTCGTCCACGTGGAGGAACTCCCGCCTCGGGGCGCCCGAGCCCCACGCCGCGACGCGCTCGGCCCCGGACTCCTTCGCCTCATGGAACCGGCGGATCAACGCCGGCAGCACGTGGGAATTCCTCGGATGGTAGTTGTCGCCCGGCCCGTAGAGGTTCGTCGGCATCACCGAGTGGTAGAGGACCCCGTGCTGCCTTCGGTAATACTGGCAGAGCTTGAGGCCGGCGATCTTGGCTATGGCATAGGCCTCGTTCGTGGGCTCCAGCGGGCCCGTGAGCAGGCAGTCCTCCGTCATCGGCTGCGCCGCGAGCTTCGGATAGATGCAGGAGCTGCCGAGAAACAGGAGCCGCCCCACCCCGGCCGTCCAGGCGCCGTGGATCGTGGCCGACGCGATGGCGAGGTTGTCATGGAGGAACTCCGCAGGATAGGCGCTGTTCGCGTGTATTCCGCCGACCCTCGCCGCCGCGATGACTGCGACGTCGGGCCGCTCGGCCGCCAGGAATGCCCCGACGGCGGACTGGCTCGCGAGGTCCACCTGGCTGCGGTCCCTCACGAGGAGCTCGAAGCCTGGCTCCCTCGCGAAGCGGCGGACGAGGGCCGAGCCCACCATCCCGCGGTGGCCTGCGATGAAGAGCCTTGTCACGGGTTCGGGAGCTTCGCGATCTGCGACTCGCGCTTGGCCAGGTCAAGGTCGTGGTCGACCATGATCTTCACGAGCTCCTTGAAGCGGACCTTGGGCCCCCAGCCGAGCTGCCTCGCGGCCTTCGCGGGGTCCCCGATCAGCAGGTCGACCTCGGCCGGGCGCTCGTAGCGCGGGTCGTGCCTGACGTACTTCTCCCAGTCGAGGCCAACGAGGCCGAACGCGAGGGAGCAGAACTCACGGACGCTGTGGGTCTCGTTTGTCGCGACCACGTAGTCGTCCGGCGTTTCCTGCTGCAGCATGAGCCACATCATCTCGACGTACTCCTTCGCGTAGCCCCAGTCCCTGCGCGCATCGAGGTTGCCGAGGTAGAGCGACTGCTGCAGGCCGACCTTGATCCGGGTCGCGGCGCGGGTGATCTTGCGCGTCACGAAGGTCTCCCCGCGGCGGGGGGACTCGTGGTTGAAGAGGATCCCGTTGCTCGCGTGGATGCGGTAGCTCTCGCGGTAGTTGACGGTGAGGTAGTAGGCGTAGGCCTTCGCGCAGCCGTAGGGGGAGCGCGGCCAGAAGGGGGTCGACTCGGTCTGG
>DATNHT010000168.1:0-10149 GCA_035604815.1 Opitutaceae bacterium | reverse complement strand
GTCGAAAAGGGGGGTGTCGCTGCACGCCGAGAAATAGACCCCGTCGTCGTGGTTGTCCCAGTATGCGTTGCGGAACGCGGGTTCGGTCCCCTGGAGGCGCGCGACCCTGTACTGCTCCGGGGTCAGCAGCTTCTGCCATTCCTGGTCCGTGTGCCTCACCGCGGCCTTGGACATGTCGATGACAACCTTGGACGGAAGTCCGCAGGCGGACTTGGCGCCATCTGCGCACGCGGCGCCTTGCGCCTGGGAATCGGCCGGGTTCGTTGATTTCATGGCGGAGTCGGCCGTCAACGTCGCCGCGGCGGCCAAAAAGGCAATTGGAAGGAGCACGGATTTCACAGTCATAAGAGTGGCCCAGGTTCGGCTTTATTCCAAGTCCGGGGCGCGGATCCGTCCCCCGGGCCCCGCGCTCGAGAGTCCCGCCCGGGCCGCGTTCTCCGCTCGTCCCGACGGCCCCCAGCGGCGCCCGCAATCACCCGTGCTTGAACAGCTTGACCAGCATTTCGTGGATCATCGCGGCGGGGGGATGGCCGAAGACCATGCTCGGCCGGTAATAGTGCCCGACGGCCAGGATCTTGTCCGTTCGGGCGGACCTCACCTGGACGTCGATCTCGATCATGTACGTGTTGAAGTCCCAGGTCCACATGTCCTCGTAGGACACGATCAGCTCTGCCTCGCTGGGCATCATCGTCAGCGCCCCGGCGGATGCGTCGTAGCCCATCTCCCCGAGCTGCCGGGCCATCTCATCGGCGATGCCGTAGCTGTCCGCCAGCCTGTGCTCCACGAAGATGTGCTTGTAATGGCCGATGTCCGCTTTGGGCAGCGAGCGGGTGACCAGATGGGTGCATCCGGCCAGAACGGCCGCGCCCGCGAGGGCAAGGAGAGCCTTTGTGCCGCGTGAAGTCATCTGCCGACAACGAGGCCCTTTGATGTCACTGTATTGCGCACGCAAGAAAGAAACTTCATCGTGCAGCGTCCGTCATCCTTCCCATGCCAGAGTCCCCCATGAGGGCCGCCCCAAGTCGCGGCCCGACAAAGAGACGCCTCAGCGCGGTGACCCGGTATGGGATCGTGCCCCTTCTCCTTGTGGCCGTCGGAATCAGGATCGGGATGTACATCGAGCGGGGCCGGCTTGCCGCGCCCCCTGCCCAGCCGGCCCATGCGCCGCCCCGGCCTGCAGCAGTCATTGCGCAACGCGAGGCTCCGCCCCCCGCGCCAGCTGCCCGCCCGGCCTGCGAGATCACGGGGTCGTTCGAGAACAACATATATCCGTCCCTGCTGCTGTCCTTCGCGGCATCATACCCGGAGTACGCCCGTTGCCTGACGGTGGCGCTGCGCGGCCTGCCCGCCTCCGGGTCCCTCCAGCTGCGGATCGATTCCGGCCTCTTTGTGCGGCCCCTCCAGGTCGGTTTCGACGCGCCCTCCGGCGCGGTCATGCTCAATCCCGAGCTCCCTTGGAACTTCGACCTGCTCAGGCGCACGATGCAGATGGGGCCGCAGTCATTCGTTGCGACGCTGCTGGTCGACGGGCAGTCCGAGGCCGAGGCCACCCTCGTCTGCACGGTCCATTCGGTCAACGAGGCCGTCTCGCGCGTCTTCAACAACTCGACGGGGCAATGGCAGGACACGAGCGTCTGCTTCGCGGCGTTCGTCAACGAGGACCATCCGTGGATAAACTCGCTCCTGCAGGAGGCCGCGGCCAACGGAGGCGCCCACTCCTTCACGGGATACCAATCCGGCGCCCAGGGCGCCCTGCAGCAGGCCCAGGCCGTCTGGGACGCCCTCGCGGCGCGCGGCCTAAGCTACGTGAATGTCGCGACGGACAGCGGCACCTCTGCGTTCGTCTCCACCCAATACGTCCGTTTCCTCGACCAGTCGGTCCACGACCAAGGGGCGAACTGCGTCGACGCGTCGGTCCTGTTTGCCTCGATACTTCGGAGGATCGGACTGCGCCCGGTGCTTCTGTTCAGGCCGGGCCATTGCTTCACGGCCTTCTACGACGCCTCGGAGGGGGGCCGCCTGGTCGCGTTCGAGACCACGATGCTGGGTTCGGCCCCGTTCGCGGCCGCGGCGGCCGAGGGCGCCAAGGAGCTCCAGTCGACGCTTCCATTCCTGGGCACGCCCCAATACTCGATCGTCGACATTGCGCTGTGCCGGCAGCAGGGGATCAATCCCATCCCCTTCGAGACCTCCGACCGCAACTAGCGGGCCTAGTCGCGGTCGCCGCCGGGCCCGGGCAACGGCCGGACAAACGCGGCATGAACCGGGGCCGGGGCCCGCGCCTCGTCGCCCCGGACCGCCGCCCATATCACCTGGTTGAAGGCCCGCTCGTCGACGGCGTCCTCCCGCGACAGGTCGAATCGGGAAGAAATCGCGGCCCAAGGGCTCCTCCGGCGGTTTCTCTCCTCGATGTTGATCCTCGCCTTGACCGCTCGGAACGCCGACAGGTCGGGCTGGGGTTGGAAGCTCGCCCTCATCGGTGCCGCCGCGGCGTCGAACTGCGACATGGGATCAAGGCCCAGTATGAGCTCTATGGTGCGCAGCATCGAGCACGTCGTGTACGGCGTGGAGTCGACGGCGCCGTGCCTGACGAACGGACCCGCCACGAGCGCCTCTGTGCGGTGGGCGTCCACGTGGTCGGCGCCGTCCTGGGCGTCGTCCTCGACCGCGAACACGGCGGTGTGCGGCCAAAACCTGGACAGGCTCAGCGCCTCGACCACCCGGCCCAGGGCGAGATCGTTGTCGGCCACCATGGCCTCGGGCGTCCACTCCCCCCGCTTCGCCCCCGAGGTGTGGTCCTGCGGAAGGCGCACTATCTGGAGCCTCGGCATGTCGCCCGAGGCCTCGAAGCGGTGGAGTTCCGCAATGAATTCGCTCGCGCGGTCGCGGTCGTGGAACCGAATGTCCCAGCCGCGGTAAGAGGGGTCCACGTGCCCCTGCAGGGCGCGCAGATTGCTCACCACCGGCTGGCCGCGCTTCTCGGGGTTAACCGTGAACTCGCCGTAGCTGCGGTACGTGACACCCGCGGCGGCAGCCCGGTCCCACAGGTACCCCGACGCGGGCACGGCCGCGGCAAAGTGCCCCTCGCCGGTGTACGGAATATGGCTCCCGCGCTTCTCGTGCCCGTAGTTCACCGGCCACGTCTTCTCCACGAATTCCGAGGCGTATCCGGCCATGCTCCACTCGTGGCCGCTCGCGCTCACCTCCGCATTGGCGTAGAAATTGTCAAGGAGCACGAATTGCCGCGCGATCGCGTGGATGTTCGGCGTGACCTTCTCCGGGAACAGGCAGATCGCGGGGTCGCCGTTCCCCTGCGGCACGTCCCCCAGCACCTGATCATACGTCCTGTTCTCCTTGATGACGTAGACGACGTAGCGGATCGGCGTGGGCCCCCCCACCCGGCCCGGGATCGGATCGCCCGGCCGCGCCTCCTCCGGCGGAGCGGGCCTGCAACGCTGCGCGACCCGTGTCCACTCGCCGAGCGCCCGTGCGAATTCGCCCCCCGCGGGAAGGGCGATGATTCCCAGGGATCCCCGATAGAGCTCGCTGATCTGGGACCACGCCTCGCCCTTGCCCCCGCTGGGCCTCGGAACGAGCCCGCGCGCGCTCAAGACCAGCAGCGTCCGGCCGTCGGGGCTCATCCGGACCGATGCCGGGAACCAGCCCGTCGGGATGAATCCGAGAGGCCGGCCCTCCCCCCGGACGCCCACGTCGAACACGGCGATGGTGTTGGTGTAGGCATTGGCCACGTACAGCGTCTTCGCGTCGGGCGACAGCGCGAGGCTGTCGGGCGTCGAACCCGGCGGCTCGCCCGGGGACACCGCCGACGAAAGGACCTCCGTCGCGCGCCCGTCGCGCGTGTCGAGCACCGCCACCGTATTCAACCCCCCGTTCGAGACGAACAGGCGCCCGTCGGGCGACAGAACCATCTCGTTGGGGTGAAGCCCGGTCGGCCAGCGCCCCAGAAGGCGCCCGTCGGCCGAGTCGACCACGGCGACCGACGATTCCCCCCAAAG
Source organism: Opitutaceae bacterium (assembly GCA_035604815.1). Classification (GTDB taxonomy): domain Bacteria; phylum Verrucomicrobiota; class Verrucomicrobiia; order Opitutales; family Opitutaceae; genus Palsa-1447. Next base: position 6,133 of record DATNHT010000168.1, on the reverse strand, counting down.
GCTCACATAGGCGCGCCCGGCGCCCTCGTCCCACACGACATTCAGTGGGTCGGCGTCGGCCACCAGCTCGCGGCGGCTCAGGATGTCTTTCGGGGCGGCTCCACCCCCCGACGGGCTCGCGGGGGCGGCGCCGCCCCTCCCCAACTGGGCCGTCCAGCGCCGGGCTCCGGTTTGCATGTCGAGGCGCACCACGCGGCTGTCAAAGGCAAGCGCGACCACCGCCGACTTGAGGTCGCGCGAGAGCGCGAACCCGGCGACGACGCTTCCGTCCGACTTGTCCGTCACCGCGACATCCCCGCGCGCAACGAGACGGCCGTCCGCCAGAGAGAAGACATGGAGGACCCCGTCGCTCGCTCCGCTGCAGACGAGGCTCTTCCCGTCCGAGGAGAACGCGATGCCGCAGAAGGTCTCGTGGAGGGGTGCGGCGGCCACGACCCTTCCCGCCCGAATGTCGACGATGCGCACCTCGTGCGCTCCATGGCCCGCGTGCAGCACCGCCGCCAGCCCGCCAGCGGGGTCGACCGCCACGTTGATCGGGAAGTCGCCCAGGCCCACCTGGTCCCCGGCCGGACGGATCGGCCACTGGTTGTGCAGCAGCGTGGTCCCGTCGGGCCGCAGACCGGGAAGCGTGCGCTCGGCGGCGGACGCGGCACCCGGCACCGCGGCGGCGACCGCCCATGCCAGCAGGAGTGCGTTTGCCCTCATTGGCTCAGCCCGGGAAGAGTCCCGCTATCTTCGCCTGGATCTCCTCCGCCTTCGCGCGGGGCCCGGCGGCCTGGCGAATCGGGCGGCCCACAACGATGTAGTCGGCCCCTTGCAGGAACGCGTCCTCGACGTCCACCGTGCGCTTCTGGTCGTCGGCGGGCCTGTTCTCAACCGGCCGGATGCCGGGGCTCACGATCAGGAAATTGGCGCCGAGCTCCCCGCGCAGGCGGGCCGCCTCAAGGCCCGACGAAATCACGCCGTCACAGCCGAGCCTGATCGCGCGCCTGGCCCGGGAGAGGACGAGGTCCCCGGGGTCGCACTGGAATCCGAGGTCGTCCAGGTCGCCCCGGTCGAGGCTCGTCAGGACGGTCACGGCGAGGATCTTGATGTGGCCCTTCACCGACGCCGCGGCCTCGAGCATCGAATCGTTCCCGTGCACCGTCGCAAACGTGACCTTGCGCCGCTGCAGCTGCTCGACCGCGAGCCTCACGGTCTCGGGGACATCGAAGAACTTGACGTCGGCGAAGACCTTTTTCCCCTGGGCGTCGAGCCAGTCGATCATCTCAAAGTACTGCCCCGTCATGAGGAACTGCAGCCCCAGCTTGTAGAAATGAACAGAGTCGCCCAGGCGCTCCACCCAGCGCTTGCCCTCGTCGAGCCCGGGGACGTCGAGCGCAAAGATGAGGCGCTCGCGCGGCGGGATCGGCTTCGAGGAGAGCATTGGATTGGAGGCCACCGTCCCCGATGCCAGCCATAGCCAGTCAACGGTCAAGATCGAACGCCGAACGGCGGGAATTGACGCCGTGCCACCGGCAAAACGAGAATGCCCGGAAATGGCCACAACCGTCTTCACCATCGCCAACCAGAAGGGCGGCGTTGGCAAGACCACGACCGCAGTCAATCTCGCGGCGGGGCTTGCCGAGAAGAAGGTCCACACGCTCCTGATCGACCTCGACCCGCAGGCCAATGCGACCAGCTCGCTGGGTGTCGAGAAGCAGGAGGGAAGGAGCCTTTATTCGGCGCTCCGGGGCGAGGGTGACGCCCTCCCGCTTGTGACGCCGACGGCGCACGAGCACCTGGCCCTCATTCCAAGCGAAGAGGATCTTGCGGCCGCCGAGATCGAGCTCTCGCAGATGGACAACTATCTCATGAAGCTCCGGGGCGTCCTCGGGCCCGTCGTCGCGTCGGGCGGCTTTCGAGCGATCATCATCGACTGCCCGCCCGCGCTCGGGCTGCTCTCCATGAACAGCCTCGCCGCCGCGGACTACCTGCTGATCACCCTGCAGTGCGAATACATGGCCCTCGAGGGCCTGGGCCAGATCCTCCGCAATGTCGAGCGCCTGAAGTCGGCGGGGGTAAATCCCGGGCTCGAGCTCGGCGGCATCGTGATGACCATGTTCGACGTCCGCACAAGCCTATCCCGCCAGGTGGTCGACGAGGTCAGGACCCACATGCCCGATAAGATCTTCTCGACCGTCATTCCAAGAACCGTTCGGCTGAGCGAGGCCCCGGGCTTCGGCAAGACGATCTTTGCCTATGACCCGTTGAACCCCGGCTCCACCGCCTACCGCAACCTGGCGGCGGAGGTCATCACCCGATTTGGGCTATGCTGAAGTACCGGCACGTCTTTGTGGTGGGGCTGCAAAGCAACCTCGTCTACCGCTGGAATTTCGCGGCAAGGAGCCTGTTCTCGCTCTTCCACCTCGCCTTTGTGTTCATCTTCTGGGGGGCGATTTACGCCGGGAAGGCCGAAATCGGCGGCTTCGCCTTCGCGCAGACGTTGAGCTACTTCATCGTGCTCTTCCTCCTGCAGTTCTTCATCGGCGCCTTCAACGAGGACTACCTGATCAGCGAGGACATACGCAACGGGCTCATCAACCAGTTCCTGCTGAAGCCGATCAACTACTTCGCGTACAGGCTGAGCGTCTTCGCCGCCGCGCGGGTCGTTTCCGGCGCGCTCGGGTTGATGGCGCTGCTTGTCGCCCTGCCGTTTTTCAGGGGCTACCTCGCCCTGCCCCACGACGGGTGGCGGATCGCGCTGGGGATCCCCGCGATGGCGCTGACGGCGCTGATCCAGTTCAGCATCGCGTACTGCTTCGGAATGCTCGCGTTCTGGTTCCTCGAAATCCAGGGCTTCGTGATCCTCTCGATGGCGGTCGAGACCGTGCTGGGCGGCCAGTTCTTCCCGCTCGACCTCCTGCCCCCGGCGGTCTTCCACGCCGTCAGCTATCTGCCCTTCTACTACCAGGCCTACTTTCCCAACGCCATCCTGACCGGCAGGATCGGGCTCGACGTCGCGTTGCCCGGCCTCGCGATCCAGGCATTCTGGGCCGTCATCCTGGTGGGCCTCTCCGAGGTCGCATGGAGGCGCGGGCTCAGGCACCACACGGCCGCGGGCGGCTGAGGGCGACGGCCATGGACGCATTCTCACGCTATCTGCGCGTCTGGCTCGCGAGCGCTCGCTACTCGCTCGTGCGGGCCATGATGTTTCGCGGCGACCTCTTCATTTGGGCCCTGGTCGAACTGCTGTGGATTTCGGTGAACGTCCTGATGATCGCCGTGGTCTACAGCCACACCTCGACGGTCGCCGGCTGGAGCAAGTACGAGATGCTGCTTCTCGCGGGGACCTCGATGCTCATCCAGCGCTTCCTGATGGGGTTCTTCTGGAGCGGGATCTTCGAGATGGGGCGCAACGTGCGCAGCGGCGCATTCGACTTCTTCCTGGCCCAGCCGGGGGACCCCCTCTTCATGGCCTCGACCCGCAAGCTCGAGCTGGACGGCCTTCTCAACTCGGTCGTCGCCGGCGGGCTCGTCGTGTACTCGGCAATGAAGCTGGGCCTCCATCCTGGGCCTGCGGACCTCGCGCTCTACGCATGCATGCTGGCCTGCGGCGTCGTGATCCATTTCAGCGCGCTCGTCATGGCCATGTCGCTGTCGTTCTGGATCACGAGCTCCCAGGGCGTCGAGGGGAGTTATTTTACCCTCATGGAATTCTCTCGGATACCCAGGGAGGCGTTCAGGGGGTTCGCCAGCGCGCTCTTCGTGTGGGTGCTGCCCGTAGTCATCGTCAGCAACGCCCCGGCGAGGGTGGTGCTGCACGGATTCGAGCCGTCGTGGGCGTTGGGCCTTTGCGCCGCCACGCTCGGGTGGTTCGCGATCGCCGTCGCCGTGTTCAGGAGGGGCCTCACGCGCTATACGAGCGCGAGCTCATGACCGGCGACCTCAAGAACCTCCAGGCGCGAATCGGGTACGTGTTCCGCGATTCGGGCTACCTTGTGCGGGCGCTCACGCACGCCTCGTGGCTCCAGGACAACCCGGGCGCCGGCGGCGACAACCAGCGCCTCGAATTCCTGGGGGATTCCATCCTCCAGCTGATCCTCACCGAGGCCCTCTTCGCGCTCTATCCGGAGGACCGCGAGGGCGACCTCACGAAGCGCCGCGCGGTCCTGGGCAAGGGCGAATTCCTGTCCGGGCTCGCCCGCGAGGTCGGCCTCGACCGATGCCTGCGCCTGGGTGCGAATGAGGAAGCGGCCGGGGGCCGCGGGCGCGACGCCGCGCTCGAGGACGCGTTCGAGGCCCTGGTGGGGGCCGTCGGCCTTGACGGGGGCATTGAAAGCGCACGGCGGACCGTCCTCGGGATCTACGGGGACCTGCGGGCGCGCCTCGCCCTGCTCGAGGGCCATGCGAATCCCAAGGGGAGGCTCCAGGAGATCGTCCAGCCCCTTCACGGCAACCAGGCGATTCGCTATGAGGTGCTCTCCACGGACGGGGCCGACCATGAGCGCGTGTACGAGGTGGGCGTCTACGTTCTTGACCGGAGGGTCGGCTCTGGGCGGGGCTCGTCCAAGAAGCTCGCCGAGGAAGAGGCGGCGCGGGCCGCTCTCGCGGTCCTGGACGCCGTCCCGCCCAAAAAATGACCGGCGCCGCGAGGCACAAGATCGTCGGCGTGTGCCCGGCGGCGCGCGGCGCCGTCATCGCCGAGACGATGCGGGCGCATCCCTCGCCCGTGTGGCTCGTCGTTGCCCAGGACCTGAAGGCCGCCGAGCAGCTGGCCGAGGACGTCGGCTTCTTCGCTAGCGCGACAGGGGGCGGCCCGGCTTTCCGGGGTCTCGTTTTCCCCGAGTCGATTCCCGACAGCCGCGACATCCGCGAGGCCTTCGCCGCCTCGGGTGACCGCCTCACCGTCCTGTCGGCGCTGCGCGCGGCACGGGCCAGCCGGTTGGCCGCGCAGGACGTGAGCGTTGTCGCCGTGTTCGCCACGCCCTCGTCCCTGCTCCAGCCGGTCCCGGCGATCGAGCAATACGCGGCAAGCGAGATCACCCTGGTGCGCGGCAGCACGCAGCCGTTCCAGGAGCTCCTCGGCAAGCTGCGCGCCCTGGACTACGACAGCGAGGCGGTATGCGAGGCGCCGGGCCACTACGCCGTGCGCGGGGGGATTATCGACGTCTACCCGGTGACGGCGACGGAACCCTACCGCCTCGACTTCTTCGGGGATGAAATCGAGGACATTCGCGCGTTCGACCCCGTCACCCAGCGCTCGGGGGCGCGGATAGACCGCATTTCGGTCGGAGCCTCCCCGCGCCTGCGCTTTGAATCCGCGAGGACCGGCATTTCGGACTACCTTAACCCGCTCGCCCACCTTGCGTTCGTGGAGCCCGCGGCCCTGGAGGAGGAATTCAGGGCGTTCTCCCCCGAGGGATCCGACGGCCTCGCCCCCCTCCTCTCCGCGTGCGCCGCGGCCTTCGGCATCGGCGAGATCGACGAGGCGTCCGAAATTCTCGCCGAACCGGCATCCGAAACCGTCTGGGACACGGAGAGCCTGGAGCACCACAGGGCCCTTGCACCGGAGACGCTGCTGGCCCGGGAGCGGCTGGACGCCGAGGACGACGCGAGGCGCGCATTCCTCAGGCGCCTATCTGGCTGGAGGCGGGAGGGATACACAATCGCGTTCGCCGCCTCGAAGGAGGGCGAGGAGAAGCGCATTCGGGAGATGCTCGCCGCGGATCCGGCGCTCTCCGGGCTCTCCCCCCTCTTCCTTCGGGGCAGCCTGAACGAGGGGTTCAGGGTGACGGCGCGGGCGGGCGCCGGGCTGTCCCTCGCGCGCGGCGCGCGCGGCCTTATCTTTGTCACTGAGACCGAGGTGTTCGGCCGAAAGAGGGCGAGGCGCCCGTCCGCGGGCGGCCGGACCCGCGTCTCCGTCGCCCAGGTGGACCAGCTGCTTGACTTCTCGGAGCTGGTCGAGGGCGATTTCGTCGTCCACCTCCTGCATGGGATCGCGCTGTACCGCGGGGTGACGAAGATCGACACCGCCCAGGGGCTGCGCGAGGTGATCTCGCTCGAGTTCGACGACGGCGTGACGCTCCACGTCCCCCTTCAGGAGTCGCATCTCATCAGCCGCTATGTCGGGCTCGGGGGCGCGAAGCCCCAA
>DATNHT010000167.1:0-27388 GCA_035604815.1 Opitutaceae bacterium | reverse complement strand
GGGGAAGCGGCGCGGCATAAAGTCGCAATGATCCGCGACTATGGATGGCGCGCCGTCCGCCTCGCAGACGGCGTGACAGACTTAGGCGTCGGATCCGGTGATTGGTCAGCCTTCTTGCTGCTCTTGCCTGTAAGGCACTCGGAAATCCAGAACTTGATCACCGATTGGCGAGGAACACCAAGACGCCCAGCTTCTTGATCGAGAGACTCAATCATCCAGATCGGGAAATCTACGTTTACCCGTTGGATCTCAAGGCCAGGACGGCGAGCAGCGCGAGTGTCAAGAGAGCCAGACATATCGGCTCCAGAGTCATGCAAGGCATCCAGCTCTTTAGCAGTCATTTTCCTTTTGGCGGCCATAATATTGTTCCTCTTCGTTTTCCCGAGCTCGTCGCACGGAAATGATTCTTATTTTCTCGTTTCGGTAGGTGATGAAGGCCGACCAGACTCTGTCGCCAATTAGGCCAAGAACCTGGTACCGCGGCTCGTCGATGCTAAGCGCTGGAGTTTCTAGACGAAATACATCATCCCAGAGCGCCCGAGCCGTAACGAAGTCGATGCCATGCTTTGCCTTATTGGAGGACGACTTAGCAGCGTCGAACTCAAATGTCACAGGTATAAAAAGGCACCTTTTTCGGTATACGTCAAGTATTGTCGAAACAGGCTAAAATGGAGCATTGCGTCTTAGCGAGATGGCCTCGTAACACCTCAAAAGTGCCGACATCCTTGAGCGAAACTCTAATGCGCAGCGAAAATTCGGCCAAGGCGGTTGGTCTAGCCAACTATTGCAATGACCCGCTGCTACGGCCGGCGCGGCGGCCGCCCCGGAAACGCCGCGCCGGACGCCGGCGCCGGTTCCGAGGATTGGTCGGGCCGCTTTGCAAAGCACCGGCTGATCGGGCTCCCGACGTAGCCAAGAAACGCCGGGATGGGAAAGTACCCTTCCGATTCGTAGAGGAAAATGGCCTCGTGTTGGCTGTGGCCCGTTTCCAGGACGATGGAGCGAAAGCCGCGTCGCCGGATCTCTTCCTCGAGATGACGCAAAATGCTGCGGGCCACCCCGCGCCTCCTGGCGCCCGGCCTGACAAACATGCGCTTGATCTCGGCACTGTACGCGCCCGCAGGGCGAAAGGCGCCGCAGCCGAGCACCGCCTCGCCTTCCTTCGCTATGACAAAGTAGCCGCCGGCGCGCTCAAACTCGTCAACCTCGATGCCGTTTATCGGACTTCCCGGATAACGCGCGGAAATGTCGGCGTCCAGTTCACCGATCAGTGCGCGGGCTTCCGGTCGCGAGGGGCTGATACCGACGATCGTCATTTTATTTCGGTCGAGCCGCCCAATCTGAAGGGGGACAATTCCCGGTAAAGCCCAAATGGATTGCGCCGCGGGGCCGCGAGCGGACGCCGGCGCCGTGGCCCCGGGGCACACTGGCCGGCCCTGCCGGGGACCCTAGCCGGGCTTTCGCCCCGTCGCGGCGATCAGCCCGTTGGGCAGGTCGTGGACGCGCGCGGCCTCGAATCCGGCCTTCGCGAGGTAGATGCCCAGTTCCTCGCGCGTCGAGGCCATGCTGAGGTGGGCCGGGCGGCGGTCGGGCGGGTAGCGCGTGGCCTCGGTGAACACGTTCCAGCCATGCTCGGAATCAAGGGGATAATTGTCGAAGTAACAGCGCCCCCCCGGCCGCAGGACGCGATACGCCTCCTCGACATAGCGGTACCGGTCCCACTCGAAGAGGTGCATGAAGACGATCGTGCAGTACACCAGGTCGAAGGCGTCCGCGGGGAACTCCTGGAGGCCCACGGTGGCAAGCTCCACAAGCCTCACGTTGGGCACCCCGCGCAGCCGCGCCGCGGCGTGCTCGAGCATCGCGCCCGAGATGTCCGCCCCGAACCATTGCAGGCACTCCCTGCTCAGCGGCCTGCCGACGCGCCCGATGCCGCAGCCGATCTCGAGGACTACGTCGGTTGGGCCGAGCCCCACGGTGGCGCGGAGCATGTCGATGAACCCGCGCGCCGTGAGCTCCATGGTTGCCTCGTCCGTGTGGCCCGCGACGGCAAGCGAGGCCATCTCCGAATCCTCCGCCAGGCTTCCCCAGACCTTCTTGTACGCCGAGCGCTCGGCGAAGGTGGCGGTGCTGCGTCTCACGCGCGCATGGGCGTCGTCGGCACTCATGGGCGCTTCGACTCGCACCAGATCGACGTCGTCATGATGGAGCGCCATTCGGAGCTGTCGATCTGGGCCTCGAGGCTGAGCAGGTGGCGCCCGGGAGGGGTCTCGAACGGGACCTCGAATCCGGGGCGCGGGTTCGCAGGTTGGGGCCCGTACCGGGCGATGACCTCCGGCTCCTCGAGGCCGTGGCGGCCGACAAAGAGGCGCCCGTCCAGGTTGATCCGGACGGCCGTGACCGCCCGTCCGTCCTGCGGCCACGCCCATCCCCGAAGCGTGAAGGTGGGCTCCCGGTAGATCCGGAAGGGCGACGTGTGGAGGTAATACGTGAAGACGCCGCCCTCGGCAGGCGGGTTCGCGGGGCCGGCCGGCGTCCGCTGGGGCGGGTCGGCGCCAAGGATCCGTTCGAGCGCGCGCATGGGCGCGCCCAGACGCCAGGCCCAGGAGCTCTTGGCGCGCGAGAGCTCGGCCTCAAGGGCGGCCGCCCTGTCGCCCTCGGCCTCCAGCTTCCGGGTCAGGAGCTCCAGGTCGGCCGATGCCTCCTGCTCGCGCCTGGCCAGCGCGGCCTTCTCCTCGCGAAGGACGTGCAGGTAGGTGTTGCGCTCGCCGCGGTCGAGAAACTCGTTGACCATCCTGGCGCGGAACGCCGCCTCGCGCCGCTTCACCTCGTCGAGCTCGGCCTGGAGCGCGGCGATCCGCAGACCCGGGTCTTCGGGGGAGGGGTTCACGGAAGATGGGCCATCCAGGATTTCCTGGCGCGCGAAAGGTATGCCGGCGAGAAATCCTCGCCGACGAGCGTGAGATTGGGATTGTAGGCCGGGTCGGCCATCAGGAGCTCGGCCCAGGTGTTCATCATGTAGTCGATCTCGGCCTGGAAGCGCGCCCTCTTTTCCGGGGTATCCTCGACCCCGCGCGTCGCGGACTCGTGATGGTAGAACTCCGCGTACGGCGTCCACAGGTTGCGGTAACCCGCCCGGATCAGCTTGCAGCAGAGGTCGACGTCGTTGAAGGCGATCGAGAGGTCCTTCTCGTTGAAGCCGCCCACCTCGAGAAACCGGTCCTTTCGGATGACGAGGCAGGCCGCCGTCACCGCGCTGTAGTTCTGGACAAGGCGCAGGCGGTTCTTCTGCCCCTGGTCGCCCCTTGGGAATTCCTTGAACGGATGGCCGGCGACGCCCCCGAGGCCCAGGATGACGCCGGCGTGCTGCACGGTGTTCAGGGGATAGTAGAGCATCGCGCCGACGGCGCCGATCCCCGGGCGGACCGCGTGGCTGACCATCTCGGAGAGCCATCCGCGGTCGATGGCCTCCACGTCGTTGTTGAGGAGGCCCACGATCTCGCCCTCGGCCGCGCGCACCGCGCTGTTGTTGATCGCCGAATAGTTGAACGGCTCGCCGTAGGGCACGACCCGGACGCGCGGATCGTCCCTCGAGATCCGCGCGAAATAGGCGGTCGCCTCCGGGTCGTCCGACCCGTTGTCGACGATGACGATCTCGTAGCTGGGATAGTCGGTGATGGCCAGAATGCTCTGGACCGCCTGGCGGATGAGCGGCAGGGCGTTTCGCGTCGGGATGATGAGCGAGACAAAAGGAGCGGGCGCGGGCACGGGGTACTTGACCCGCCAGTGGTCGCCCGGCACGGGCAGCAGTTCGACGGCCTCGCCCCGGCGCTTGAAGTGGTCCTCGAGGGCCATGCGGGCCGCCTCGACGGGGTAGCTCTTCTCGGCGAGCTGAAGGGCGGTCGAGCCCGGGACCGCTCGCCAGTGGTAGAGCAGCTTGGGAATGTGCCGGATCGCCGAGGCAGGGATCCTCTCGATCGCCCGCAGGAGCAGGTCCCAATCCTGGCTTCCCTCGTAGCCGCTCCTGAATCCCCCGAGCGCGCGGATCAGCTCGGTCTTGTAGACGGAGAGGTGCGACGTGTAGTTCTGGCCGTAGTTCAGGTCGGGATTCCAGTCCGGCTTGAAATAGGGGTCGAACCTGCGGTCCTCGGCGTCAACCTTGTCCTCGTCCGAGTAGATGAATTGGGCGCTGGGGTACGCGTCGATTTCGGCGGCGACCTCGTACAGCGCCATGGGCGACAGCACGTCGTCGTGGTCGAACAGCGCGACGAACTCGCCGGTCGCGAGAGCGATGGCCGTGTTGGTCGCCTCGCAGATGTGGCCGTTCGATGCCCGGTAAGCCACCTTGATCCGGGGATCCTTCGCGGCAAAGCCCTCGAGGACCTCCCTCACGCGGGGCTCTGTCGAGGCGTCGTCGGCGATGCAGAGCTCCCAGTGCGGGTAAACCTGGTCCAGGACGGACTGGACGGCCTTGGCGAGGAGGCCCTCCGGCGGGTCGTACACCGGCATAACGACCGAGATCACGGGCCTCGCCGCAAAGGCCGCGATGTGGGCCCCGATCGCCGCGCGGTCGTCGCCGTCGAGGCTCTCGTGCTGCTGGCACCACTTCTCGTATTCGCTCAGCTCCGCGGGATCCCCGGCCTTGCCGACGTGCACCATCGTCTGGAAGTACGGATGCCATCCGTCGTCGTGCTGCACCTCCACGACGAGCAGGTGGTCGCCCAGGTGGGTGCGGACGTCGATCTTGATCCCGCAGTACTCGGCCTGCTTCATGCCGGTTGAAACGAGGACATCCAGGCGCTTGGACCCGTAGATTCCGTCGAACGTCGCGCCCGCGAATTGCGCGCGGATCGCCCGGATAGGGACGCCAGCGTTCTCGTAGCACCAGCCGAGGATGAGGAGCTTGTTCGACGCGGTGCTCCACGTCCTGGGGTGGTCGAAATTGAATGTATAGCCGTGGGCGACCGGCGCGGTTCCGTTCGCCTGCGGCTGCGCGGCCGCCGGGACCGGCGCCGGCTGCACAGCGGGCGCAGGCCGGGCGGCCGGGGCGTCCTCGGGGCTCGACCTGAGCCTGCGGACGAACTTCTCGACGTCGCGCAGAGGCGCGGCGAGCTTCCATGACGCCGAGTTGATGATGCCCTTGAGCCTCTGCTCGCGCGCCTTGAGCTCCGCGTCCATCTCGGCGATCCTGGCCGCCAGCTTGGCGTGTTCGGCCGACATCTTCGCCTGCGCGGCAGAAGCAGCCTCCGCCTGGGCCCTGGCGATCTTCTCGGTCCCTCCAATCCGGACCTCAAGATTCTGGATATGTCTTTCTGAGAGCTTCTTATGTAGCTTGAGGTGCCGGTCCTGGGCTTCGATCCGCTCCTGGAGGTTGCGCGCATGCTGGTTCGTAAGGTCCCTCTGGAGCTCCAGATGGCGCACCGCGTCCTCGAGTCGGATCCGGACCCTGTCCCGCTCCGCCGCCGCGCTGGATTCGCGCTCGTCCTCGACCCTGACGATCGCCGCGAGATCCGCCGCCAGGGAGGCCAGGTCCGCCTTCGGAGAGTAGGCCGGCCCCTTGCCGGGCTGGAGGGCGTCGGCCAGCTCTCGGGCCGCGACCGTCAGGTCGGAGCCGGCCGAGTTGCGGATGATTTCCCAGCACGGCCGGGGCTGCGTCGCGAGCACGGCGGCGTAGACCTTGGCGAGGGCGGCGGTGTTGGCCGCAAGGTCGAAGTGCTTGGCGGCGAAGGCGGCGCCCTTCGCGCCCAGGCCGGCCGCAAGCTCGGGGTCCCCGAATATCCGCTCGCAGCAGTCGGCGATGTCATCCGGGGTCCCGCTCGACAGGAAGACCGCCTCGACCCCGTCCTTCATCCCGAGCGCGACGTTTGTCGCGGGAAGCACGACCGGGCGGCCCGACGCCAGAAACTCGGGAAGCTTGGACGGAAGCCGGTAGTCGTTGAAGGGGCCCGGCCGCCCCGGCTGGACGAGGACGTCGGCGAGGGCGAGGAGCTTCGGCAGGCGGGCCTTCGGCACGAAGCCCAGGTCGAGCACGTGGGCCTTCAGTTCGGGCGAGAGTCCCTCAAGAAACTCCGGCCTGTTGAATCCCGTCCGCACCAGCCGCACCGGGACGCCCCTCTGGTTCAGGAGCCGGACCGCCACGTAAAGTTCCCGCATCTCGGGCTCGTTGGCGAACGTGTTGCTTCCCGTGAAGACGATGACCTTCTCGTCCGCCAGGAGCCCGAGCGCCCTGCGAAGCCCCGGATCGGGAGCGCAATGCCGAAGGTAATCCGGGTCCACGCCGGGGGCCAGCACCGAGCAGGGGACGGTTGCCGGAACGAATTCCCGCAGCCTGTCGACGATGACGGTTGCGGCGTCCGCGAGGCGCAGGAACGTCCGGTGCCTGACCGGGTGGGGCAGGCTGTCGGCCATGATCGAATCGAGCTCCTCAAACCCCATTGACCTGAGCTCCTCGATCGGCCGCCGGGCATATCCCGAGATCAGGTGTTCCTCATTGTCCTCCAGGTGGACGACCAGCTTGGCGCTGCGCCTGGCGGTGCGCTGGTAGGCCACGACAAACTTCCGGACGCATTCGCGGGGCGTCCATGCGTGGATGATGTCGGCCGTCCCGCGGTCGGGGAAGAGCGCGGGCTGCGCGAGAACGTCGTCGTACAAGGCCGGGATGAAGACCGGGTTCGAGGCCGCCGACAGGCTCTCCCTGCCCGAGGGCACGGCGACCACGGCGGCATGGCCCTGCGCCGAGAGGACGTTGGCGAACCCGCCGATGTGGTTCAGGCTGTTGGTGGTGAAGTCGCCGTAGTTGACAAACAGTATGTTCACCGGGAAGGGACCGAGGCGCGGCCTGTCAGTAGGGCTTCACGGCGCTGGCCGCGTCGCTCACGGCGCTCGACTCGGCCTCGGGCAGGTTGTCGAAGCCGCCGGCCACCTTGGTGACGACCGCGTCCCACGGCGTCGCGCCCCGCTGCGAGCGATTCGGGGAAAGGCTCCAGTCCATGATCGCCGTCGCGAGGATGCAGGGGTCCGAGATCGGCAGCTCGGCAAATGTCTTCTCCCGGACCACGAGCGGAACATCGGCAGAATCCATCCGTCCGATGAACTCGGCAAGGCCCGCCTGGTCGGCATCGGCGGCGCTCCGGGCGGCAAGTTGCCTGCGGATCCGCTCCGCATCCTCGATCCGGCCCGCCTCGGCATAGAGTTCGACGGCCCTGAGCTCGCAGGCGCGCCGGTCCCTTTCCGTCAGGCTTCCCTCGCGGGCGTAGGACCCCATGGCGTCGAGCTGCCCTGCGTCCGCAAGGTGGCGCATGTAGGCGAGGTGGGCCTCGACGGACGCCCCGGCCTCGGGCGCGGATCCCATGGCCGCGCGGTACACGGCGAGCCACGGAGCAGCCGCCTCGCTCCGGCCGGGGAAAAGCTGGGCGGCCACGGCGGGAACGTCGTCGCGAACGGCCGTGCGCTGCACGCCGAAATGGACGTCCGGGATCGAGTCGCCAAACGAGCGGTGAAGCGCCTCCATCCGGTGGATCAGCACGGCGCGCTCGACGACGGCGCGCAGGGCGGAGACCCGAACGGCGTCCTCGGGATGCTCGGCCACGAATGCGTACAGCTCGGATCGCGGTTTCCCGAGCAGCACCAGGGCCCCGGCCTGGATCGGGTCGAAGTCCGCCGCCTTCCTTTCCGCCTCGGTGGCGGACTTTAGCATGTCCTCTGCGGTTGTCGTCTGGCCGTAATCGGCCGCGACGCGAAAGACGCTCCGCAGGAGAAGGGGCCGGTGCGCCTCCAGCACAGGGAAGCGCAGGACCTCGCCCCAGCGCTGCCGCCGCGCCATCACCTCGAGGATGCCCGCCAGGGCCTCCTCCCGGATCGGGTCATTCCTCTTCGGGTCGAGTCCGTAGAGGAAGATGGCGCAGTTGACGTCGTCGAAAGCCCCGAGGCGCTTGCGCTCGAGATTGAAGAGGACGCGCTCCTTGAAGTAGTCCAGAGGGTAGGGGCCGAGCTTGAGATCGCCCCGGGCCATGGCCCGCGCGGTGGGCGAGTCCGGATAGACCCGGCGGACGCGGTCGACATTGGATTGGGCGTGCTTCCAGTAGAACTGAAGGTAGGCGTACGAATAGTCCCCCTCGGCCATGGTTGTCACGTAGTCGTTGGCCTCCGCATAAAGCCTTGCCGCCTCGGCGTTTCCAACCTCGCTGGACGATCCATCCAGGTTGGCGGCAGCGAGGGGCGCTGACGGGGCCAGCGCCGCGACGAGGAGACTCAACAGGCGTATCCGTGTGGGCATCAGAAAACAGGCGGACCCTAAAATCTGAAGGAGTCCGCCCGGCAGGTAAATGACTAAGTGGGGGGTCAGAGCTTGTAACCGCACTCCGCCGCGTCCTTTGCGAACATCTTCACCGTGTCGAGCGACACCTCGGTCAGGTCCATCCCGAGCATCTTTGCGGCCTTGCCGAGGATGTCGTGGGGCACCGTGATAATGGCGCAGCCGCATTCCTGCGCCTGGAAGATGTTGAGGACCTCGCGCGTGCTCGCCCAGAGAAGCTCCGCCTTGTCGTGGGCGTGAAGGAGCGCGCAGGAGGCGCGCATGAGGGGCATGGGATCGACGCCGGTGTCGGCGATCCGACCCGCGAACACGGAGACGACCGACGGGACGGCGGGATTGAGGGCCTCGGCGACCCCCGCCACCTGCCTGAGGGTCAGGATCGCGGTGATGTTGAGCTTGACTCCCTGCTTCGCGAGCTCCCTCACCAGGGCCAGCGAGGATTCCCCGCGCGAATTCGTGATCGGGATCTTCGTGTAGACGTTCTTGCCCATCGCGGAGATCTTGAGCGCCTGGCGCTTCATGTCGGCGAAATCGTCCGTGAAGACCTCGAGCGATATGGGCTTCGCCGTCACCGTCTGGAGGATGTCCCTCGCAAACGCCTCGTAGTCCTTGATCCCCGCCTTCTTCATGAGGCTCGGGTTGGTCGTCAGGCCCTTGATGTAGGGCTTCGAGTAAAGGTCCAGGATGCCGGCCTTGTCGGCTCCATCGGCATAAAGCTGTATCTTAAGGTCGTTTAGGGATTTCATGTGTTTTGAATCTTCGCAATAGAGGTCACCCTTCGGGATCGGGCAAGTAGATTACGATTTTTGCTGGGACCGGGCCGCGGTCTTCAGGATGACGGCCGCCGCCTCGGGGAACGTGTCGACCGTGTAATCGGGCGGGGAATTGAATTTCTCGGAATACCGGAAGTCGATGAATACGGTCTTCACCCCGGCGCGCTTTCCGCAGTCCACGTCGCGCCACCGGTCGCCGACCATCCACGAGCGGGCCAGGTCGATGCCGAGCTCGTGTGCCGCGTCGAGGAGCATGCCGGGCTCGGGCTTGCGCCTGCGGGACTCCTCGCCCCTGCCCGCGTCGTAGCAGGCCTCGACGCGGTCGATCTCGGGAATCAACTTGCGAAGGCGCCTGTGCATCGCCTCGACGACGGCCTTGGAAATAGTCCCGCGCCCGACCTCGGGCTGGTTTGTCGCGACGACGAGCAGGAAGCCGGCGGCCTTGAGCGCGCGGCAGGCCTCGGCAACGCCGTCGAACAGGTGGAACTCCCCGAGCTTTCCGGGCGAGAACGGCTTGCCGCCGCGGATAACCTGGACGTTGAGCGTGCCGTCCCGGTCCAGAAAGACTGCGGGCCGCAGGGCCATGCTCAGGGCTTGGCCGCCACCGACTCCCACTTCGTCTGGTTCACCTTCAGGTCGGGATGGGATACGAACAGGTGCCAGATCACGGCCTGAAAGGCCTCGCTGTGGGGCGTGACGCTGTTGGGGTTGACCGTGGGCACGATGACGCAGGCGTCGGCGGCCTTGGCCGTGTAGCCGCCGTCCTTGCCCACGATCCCGATGATCTTCGCCCCCACCTGCTTCGCCAGCTGCATGGCGGCCACGAGGTTGGGCGAGACGTTCTTCTCCAGGTTGCCGCCGCCAACCGAGAGGACGAACAGGCAGTCCCTGCTGTTCAGCTTGCTGACGCGCAGCCATTCGACGAACACGCTCGCCCAGCCGTCGTCGTTCGTGCGCGCCGTCAGCTCGGCGACGTTGTCTGTCGGGGCATAGGTCTCGATCCCCGTGATCTTCCGGAAATCGTTCGCGGCGTGGGACGCATTGGCCGCGCTGCCGCCGACACCCAGCATGAAGAGCCGGCCCCCGTGCTCCCGGACGGCGCGCAATTCCGCGACGCATTTCTCGCAGTCCGCCGGGTTTAGCTTGGCCACGATCTCGGCCGTTTCCTTGAGGTGCTGTGCTGAGTATGACATAGGACCAAGAATGCAAGGGGGTGCTTCGAATGCGAGGCGGCAATGAGCCGCTACCTATCTTTTCGAAGGAGCCTGTCGAGCTCCTCCAGACCCGCGTGGGAGCCGATCTCGTAGAAGCGCTCGGCGACCTCGAAACCCACGAGCTCGTCTCGCGCAAGCAGGGACTTCTGGACGTCGGCCAGGTCGAGAACCCGGTCCCTTGGGAATCCGTCGAATGCCGCGCTGCGGAACGCACCCAGGCCATAGTCGATGTGCCTCATCCCGGGCAGCCTGTTCTTCTTGTCATAGGCCCTGATGGTTCGCCCATCGAACCAGACGTTGCTCGCGTCGTAGCGGCCGCGATTCTCGTAGACGGTCATCATGCCGAGCTTGCGCGACTCGATGAAGCTCCGGCCGACCGCAAGGTAGTCGATCGGCAGGTAGCTGTCGCCGTAGAGGACATAGAACGCCTCGCCCAGCATCGGGAGGGCCTGGACCAGCGCGCCCCCCGTCCCGCGGAGCTTGGGGCCGTCGAAGGAGTACTCGATCCTGACGCCCCAGTTGGAGCCGTCCCCGTAGTGCCCCACGATCCGCTCGCCGAGGTAGCCGACACACAGGACGATGCGGGTCAGCCCCGAGGCCCGAAGCAGCCGGATCTGGTGCGAGAAGAAGGGCTCGCCCGCCACCTCGACAAGAAGCTTGGGCACGTTCTCGGTGATCGGCTTTAGGCGGGTCGCCAGTCCGCCCGCCAGGATGGCAACGGGTAGGTCGGAGGCGTTCAAGGGGCGTTCAGTTCTGCGCCACGACCTTGGTGCCCTCGAAATCAAACCGAAAGCGGACCTCCTGGAGGCCCTTCTCGCGCATCGCGTGACGCAGCCGCTTCTTGTCGCCCGCGTAGAACATCAGGAAGCCCCCGCCCCCGGCGCCGATCAGCTTGCCCCCCAGGGCCCCGTTGGCCATCGCGTAGTCGTACCACTGGTTGATCTGCGCGTTGCTCATTCCGGTACTGCGCGCCTTCTTGCGCTGCCAGTGGACGTCCATGAGCATCGCGAATTCCTCGAGGTTGCCGCTCTCGAGACAATCGAGGGACTTGTGGCCCAGTTCCTTCGTGAAATGGAGGTTGTCGAGCATGGAGGCGTCGTTCCTCTTCGAGCGGTCGTTTTGGTCCTTCAGGATCGACGACGCGCTCCTGGAATACCCGGTGAAGAAGAGCAGCAGGTTGTCCTCGAGGTTGTAGAGCGTCTCCTCCGTCACCTTGCAGGGCCGGAATTCGACCCGACCATCCTTGTGGAAGGTGAACGCGGTGATCCCGCCCACCGCGGCGATGTACTGGTCCTGCTTGCCGATCGGCTCCCCGAGCTTGTTTATCTCGATGTCGCAGGCCTGCTCCGCCAGCTCGGCGGGAGAAACCAGGTTCTTCTTGAAGGTGTGGAGCGCCTTGAGGAGGGCCGTGGTGAAGCTGCCCGACGAGCCGAGGCCGGTCCCCCCCGGGATGTCGGCCATCGAGGTGAGCTCGATGTGCGGGTCCGTGACTCCCGTCAGCTTGAGCGCCTCGCGCACGATCGGGTGCTCGATCTGCTCCACCGAGGCGACCCGCTCGAGCTTGGAGTACTTGACGATGATCTCCTCCTGGAAGGTCGTGTGCTTGGTGATGTACACGTACTTGTCGATGGCCGCGGCGACGAGGAAGCCGCCGTATTCGCCGTAGTAGCTGGGAAGGTCTGTGCCTCCGCCTCCTAGGGAGACGCGCAGGGGCGAGCGGGTGATGATCATGGCGATGGAGTGGGGTAGCCGCTTCTCTTGTAGATCGACTCGACTATCTCGAGCGTCCTCACGGCCTCCTGCAAGCCCGGCGAGGGTGCGCGCGCGCGGCGGATATCCTCGATGAACGCCGCCGTCTCGGCGGCCCATGAGTCGTCGCCGGCCGGGAAATCCCAGGCCCTGGTCTCGGGCGGGCCCATCTGGGGAAGCATCCGGTAGTGGATCAGCCGCTCGGTCCCGTAGCTGCCGCCGAGGCCCTCGACGGACAACTTCCCGTCCCGCCCGTAGATCTCGAGGGAGAACATGTTCTTCCACTCGGTGCAGCTCACGTGCAGCCATGCGGTCTGGCCGGCCGCCGTGCGCAGGCTGAGGAACGCGTTGTCATCGACCTTCATGTCCCAGAAGTACGTGGCCGCGTGCCCGTCGACCTTCGTGAATTCCCCCAGGAACCAGGAGGCCAGGTCGATCAGGTGCACCCCCTGGTCGATCAGTTCCCCGCCGCCCGACAGCTTCGGGTCGGCCCGCCACTCCCGGTCGTAGCCCTTGCGCCCGCCGTGCCCGTAGCGGCCCCTGATGAACATGAGCGGCCCGAGGGCCCCCGAGTCGACGATCTCGCGCGCCTTCATGATGCCGGGGTGGAACCGGTGGTTGTATCCGATCCGCACGCGGACGTTGCCGGCCGCGGCGGCGTCCCGGACCGCCCGGAGCTCCGCCGCGCCGAGGGCGCCCGGCTTTTCAACGAGCGCATGCTTGCCGGCCCTGACTGCGGCGAGGGCGATAGGCGCAAGCGAGGCGTTGACGGTCGAGATGACGACCGCGTCGACGCCCGCGTCGGCGATCACCGCCCGGAAATCGGTGGCGGCCCCGCACCCGGGGGCGAGCCCGGCCGCCTCGGCGGCGCGCGCCGGGTTGATATCGCAGGCGGTCCTAAGGCGCGTATCCGGGGCCCTCGCGATCGCGGCCGCCCGCCTTCTTCCGATCAGCCCGCAGCCTATTACGGCAAAGTTGAGCGGCGCGGCAGCTGCGGGAGCCATGAGCGTTCAGCGTCTGCCAATGGGGCGCAGGTAATCAACCCGAAAAGCCCTCACGCGAGGCGCACGACCGCGCGGACGCCCGCGGCCGCCGCGAGCGCTATCGAGCCGAGCGAGAACCAGAACAGCGCCTGGAGGCCGACAGGCGCATGGAAGGCGAGCTCGACTTGGGAATCGCCGGCCGGCACCGCGATCCACGCGAGGCCGTCGGGCGATCGGCGGACGGAGGCGCCTCTGCCATTGACCGTGGCCACGTAGCCCAGCTGGTGCATCCTGGGGGTCTCGAGCCATCCCGCGGACGGGCTCCTGACCCGGGCCCTGTAGGGGATGAGCGAATCGAGCTGCACGGGGAGGGCGGCGGGGTCGTAGGCCAGCAGCCTGACGCCGATCGTGGGAATGGCCGGATTTGCGCCCGGCTGCGGCTTGTCCGGGAAAAACCGAAGCGTCAGGTCGACGGGCTCCGCCGACGAAGTCGACACCGCCACGAGCGGATTGTGCTCTCCTCCGGCCCCGAACGCCCTGGAACCCCCGTATTCCGGGAGCGCGTAGCCGCGGTGGAACGTCCTGCCGAACATGTCGATCACCCCGTGTGTGTCGCTGCCCTGGGAAAAATCAAAGTCGAGAAGGTACCGGCGTCCGGGCTCGATGCGAAGCGTCTTGTCCAGCTGCACGTAGTAGCCGGGAACCACCGGAACCGTGCCGAATCTTCCGGAGGCGACCGTCGTGCCCGAAGCCCTGGCGGCCCCGTAATTTGTCGCCGTCAGCGCGAGGGTGTCTGCGGAGCGCAGCCGGTTCTCCATGGACGGATCCGTCACGCCGTGCGTGAACACATCCGGCGGGCCGGGGAATATGAAATAGGCGAAGCGCGTGAGCTGCACGTTCTCGGGCCTCAGCTTGTCGACCGCGCTCTCGGGCGGAGCGGGCAAGTCGCCCCGCAGGGGATGGAATTTCGAGGCCTCGGCCAGGCTCCACCCGCAACCCGCGGCAAGCAGCACGGCAAAGACCCGCCGGGGCGCGCGGCTTTCGAGGATTCCGCCCGACACCAGCGCCGCCGAGCCGAACACGATCGCCCCCGCAAGCGGCAGATAGAGGCGGTTCATCGCCCAGTTGCTCGTCGGATTGCGGACAAACTCGGGGATCGCGCTCCACATGGCGAGATTCAGTCCGGGAATCGGGATGAGCAGGAGCGCGAGGAAGAGGGCCGCGGCGAGCGCAAACCCGGCGCTCGGCAGGCGCGCGCGCCGGAATTTCCACAGGCAGAAGGCCAGTATGGCCCACAGCGAATACCCGAGCTGGAGGTCGCCGAGCTCGTGGCCGCCCGGGCTAATCGGCAGAAACGCCGCGGGAAACACCTGGCGGACAAAATTCGTGATGTTGCCCGGGGTTGCTCCCTGGAAATCCTCGACTCTCAGGCCGTGTTCCGGCGGATAGAAGAAGACCGACCCGATCGGATAGGCGGCGACGGCGAGGAACAGCCCGGCCCCGGCCAGGGCGCCCGCCCAGGAGGACCGACCCGGCCTGGTGACCGCGAAGCGGGCGATCTGTCCCGCGCTCGCAATCAATGTCATCCAGAGCGCTATCGGCGAATGCCCCCACCAGCACAGCCCGAGCGAGGCTCCAAGAAGCAGCATCGGCGCGCGGGAAGCCCCGTCGCGGAAGGACCGGATTATCGCGTACCAGGCGAGCGCCACCCACGGCAGGGTCATCCAGGACATGATGAGATCGTTCTTGTAGGCCATGCCGAGGACCCCGGGGCACGCGAAGAACAGGGTCGCGAGACCCGCGGCGAGCCAGCGCCGGCCTGGAACGAGCCGCGCCAGGCCCGCGTAGGCGGCGAGTACAGTCCCGACGCCGACCACCGTGACCATCAGGTTCTGCAGCGCGATGACCCCCAGCGCTCGGAGGGTGAGCCCGTCGATGAGCGCCCCGAAGTAGTGGAACCCCGGCGCGATTCGCAGGGGATAGATCGCGCCGTTGAACTGGGTGACGCTTTGGCCCACCCACACGGGGAAGACGCCGGCGTGAACCTGCGTCAGCATGTCGGCCAGCATCATCGCGTACCACAAGGCGTCCCCCGCCCCGTAAAGCGTGGATGAGGCGTAGCCCTGCATGAGCCAAAGCCCGGTCAGGCCGAGGAGGATCCAGCGGGCGATCTCCGCTCCCGCGTCGGGAAGGCGGCTGACTGCGGCGCTGCCGGCGACGCGGCAGCCCGCGAGCCCGATCGCGCACCACGTGAACAGGACGGCGTCCGGCCTGGCGAATCGGCCCCCGAACACCGCGACGGCGCAGGCCAAGGCCGCCGAGAAGGCGGCGAATCCGAGCCCCAGCCTTAGCCACTCGAGCGCGGGCGTTCCCGGCGGGCGCAGCCAAAAGGAGAGCGCGCGCACGGCCGGCCACGCAAGGCAGGCGGTGATGGGCAGGTACCGGCTGGGCCAGATGCCGGGCACATAGCTCGCCGCCAAGTAGAAGGCGGCCCCGAGGACAGCGGTTTCAAGGGGAACGGTCTCGATGCGGACGGACGGGTGGCGTGAATTCCAGGCCTTGAGGGGGGGGCCGAGGGTTGGAGCCCCGACCCGATTGACCCAGGTGAGCGCGAGCCAGACCGGGACGAAACCCAGGAAGGCGATCGGCAGGTGAAAGGCGAAGTGCCACAAGGCGCCCGTCGCGGCCGCGACAAGTGCATAGGACGGGAGGCACTTAAGGAAGGTGCGTCCCGCGGTCCTTCCGGCGAGGCCCGAGCAGACGGGAACGGCGTCCGCAATCAGCAGCGCGCACAGCACGGCCCGCCACGGCAGGTCGGGCCACACAAACAGGCGCTCGGCCAGCAGCGGCGCAGCCCACAGGCAAACCAGGTCGACGAGCTCGTCCCGATGGTCCCGGAGCCACGCCGCAGCTTTGGTCCTCAGGGTCACTGGCATGGAGAACGCCCTCATGCAGGCTGGGAGAAGGGCCCGCAACGTTATTTGGTCGCCGCGTTGGGTCTTGTCAGGATTGCCGCGCTCCGGTTTGGCTCTGTCGGGTGCCGACACGTCCTCCCGAAACCAAAGGGTTCCACCGATTGCGCCGCGTGGCTTCCGTTCGCCTGGTGCGGTTCGCGTGCGTGGGCGGGGTCGTGACCCTTTTCTTCATGGGATTCAACGCGCTGCTCGCGCGCGGCCTTGGGCTTGGCGCGCAGTCGGCGTTCCTGGTCTCCTATCCGCCGGCGCTCGCCCTGCACTTCACCCTGAACAAGCTCTGGACGTTCGGGGACAGCCGGGCGACGAGCGCGAGGCACGTCGGGGAATACCTCTTCTCGGTCGTCGTCACGTTCCTCATCCAATGGCCGGCCTTCACGGCGCTGCACGGGATGCTGAGGCTCGCGGGATGGGTGGCCGCGGGGGGCGCCAACGTCATCCAGATGACGGCGAGCTACCTGTTCCTGAGGCATCGGGTGTTCGCGGTGCCAACGGGGGCGGAGCCGGCGGAATCGGGTTCCGCCTGGCACCGCCTGGCGCTGCTTCTCGCCGCCGTCGGCGCCTCGGCGCTCATTGCCTGGACCGCCCTGGGGGTGTGGGAATTGCCGGAGGTCGGGCCCAGGCAGTACGACTACTTCAACCTCCTGGTCTCGGGTTTCAGGAAGGGAAGCCTGGCCCTCGACGCGAAGGTGCCCGACGCGCTGATCGCGTCCAAGAATCCGTACGATCCGGCGGTGCGCCCGCCGGGGGTGGCGCCCCATGATGTCAGCTACTACAAGGGCCGCTACTACCTCTACTTCGGGGTCGTGCCGGTCGTCACCCTCTTCTGGCCGTTCCGGGCCCTCACGGGGCACGACCTCTCGATGTCGTGCGCGGCGACGGCCTATGGGCTGTGCGCCTTCTGGGTGGTCGCATGGCTCTGGGTCCGGGTCGTGCGCGACGGCTTCCCGCGCGCGAGCCTGGCCACGAAGCTGGGCGGGCTTCTTGCGGCGGGGCTTGCGGGCGGGCAGCTTGCGCTCGTCCGAAGGACCAGCTTCTGGGAAATCCCCATAGCCGCCGGCTACCTCCACATGGCCTGCGCCGCGGCGGCCGCGTACCTGGCGCTGAGCTCGAGGCGTCCCTGGGCGTGGCTCGCGCTGGCGGGTCTCTCGCTCGGCCTCGCGGTCGGCTGCCGCCCGCCCCTCGCGGCCGCGGGCGGCGGGATCGCGGCGATCGTCGTCGTCATCGCGTGGCGGGAGCATTCGAGGGGCGCCGGCGGCGGGTGGCTGCGCCCGTTGGCCCAGGCCGTGCTCTGCGCGGGGATCCCGCTCGCCGCGGTCGTCGGCGGCCTACTTTGGTACAACGCGGCCCGCTTCGGCAATCCGCTTGAGTTCGGGCTCAACTACCAGCTTACCGGCACCGGCTACGAGATGAAGGCGCGCCATTTCAGCCTCACCTACGCGCCGTTCAACCTGGCAGTCTACTTCTGGGCGCCCCCGCAGTGGGGAAGGTACTTTCCGTTCATTCACCCGATCCACGCGCCGGCGCCTGCCGCGGGATACTACGGGCTGGAGTACGTCTACGGGGCGCTCGTCGTCTGCCCCGTGATCTGGCTTTGCGGGCTATTCCCGGCCTGGATCGTTCGGCGCAGCGGGCAAGGACCGGCGGCATTCGCGTCTTTCATGTTCGTGGTCGCCCTGGGAACGACGGGCGTATTGCTCTGCTTCAACACGGCCGCCGGCCGCTACGTCGCCGATTTTCTTCCGTGGTGGGTGTGGCTGGGCCTTCTGGTGTGGGCCGCGCTCGAGAGGGAACTGCAGGAGCGGGGGCTGCGCGGGACCACCGGGGCATTGGCGGGGGCCTTTACCGTTTGCGCGGCCTATTCATGCGCCCTGGCCTTCCTGCAGAGCGCCGACATCCACGGGATCCTGGAGTTTGAGAACCCGGCGGCCTACGCCCGGATTTCCCGGTGTCTCGACCTGCCCGCGGCACTCTGGGAAAGGCACACCGGCCAGCGCATGGGGGCCCTCGAGATGGATGTCGTGTTCCCGGAGAAGACAGCGGGCTCGTACGCTCCGCTCGTGGTGACGGGCGTGGAATTCCAGGCCGATTACGTCTTCGTGTTCTCAAAGTCCCCGCAGCTCGTGCAGCTGGGCTACGCGACCTCCGGCAGCCCGCCGGTGCTCGGCGAGGCGATCGCGATTCAGCCGGGACGCTCCTATCATCTGCGGATCGAGGAGGGATCGCTTTTCCCGCCCGCGGGCCACCCGGTCTACGACGGCTGGAGGCCGTTCGAGGTGCGGGCGCTCAAGAACTGGACGACCGTCGTTGTGGACGGCCGCCCCGTGCTCAGGAGAATCGGGGAGTCCCACGAGGCCTCGCCCGGCTCGGTCAGGATTGGCCATGACAGGGAAAACGGCACGTTCGGCGCCCGCTTTGACGGCGTCGTCAGCGGCGTGCGCCGGGATGAACTGCGCCGGCCGCAGAACGGCGAGAACGGATCCGGGGACGTGCGCCTCGAGCTCACGCTGCCGAGCGGACGCGAAACCCAGATTCAGCCGCTCATCGTCGCGGGAAACACCGGCCGGGCGGACCTTATGGGGCTGCGGATGATCGACGACGACCATTTTAGGCTCGTCTACGAGAGCTGGGGCGCCGGCCTTGAGGAGAGCGGGGCCCTGGCTGCGCCCCCGACCCGCGACGTGGACCTGCGCGTCCGCTTGGGAGAGCTCTACAGAGCCGATGGC
This sequence comes from Opitutaceae bacterium, assembly GCA_035604815.1. Classification (GTDB taxonomy): domain Bacteria; phylum Verrucomicrobiota; class Verrucomicrobiia; order Opitutales; family Opitutaceae; genus Palsa-1447. The sequence continues at coordinate 8,657 of DATNHT010000167.1, read as the reverse complement.
GGGCCTCCCGGCGCCGCCCTCGGCGATTCGATCGTGGCCTGGATGGATGGAGAGCCCGTCTGGTGGCTGCACAGCCGCGGCGACATCGGCATAGGTCCGCCGCTCGAACTTGCCGCAAACGCGATCGGGTCATCCGCGATGGTCCCCTTCTTCCAGGGCCGGGTCCGGGGGTGGAACAGGGGCCCCGCCCCGCAGCCCTGGCATCCCGGGGCGTTCGCCGCGCTCGAGCTGGACCTGGGCGGGCGCGGGGCCGGGACCGAGCCCCTTGTCGCGACGGGCCGGGCGGGCCTCGCGGACACGCTGGGCGTGGAATGGCTTTCCGGAGCGCAGGCGCTCCTGGTCTACGATCACTGGGGCACATCGGCGGTTTGCAGCGCCCCCTTTGACTGGACCGCCGAGCGGATCCACACGATCCGCCTGGAATTGCCGGCGTTTTCGCGGCTCGACTCCGGCCCGGCGGCGGATTCCGCCACGGGGCGCTTGGTGGCACGCCTCGACGGGCGCACCGTCTGGGACCTTCCCGTTCAATGCAACGCGGCCCGCTCGGACACCCTTGTGATAGGCCGCAATTCCGCCGGCTCCTCCGTTACCGCGCAGCGCCTTTCCTGCGTCGTGGCCGATGTCCGGCAGGTCGACCCCGGGGCGGCCCCAATACAGCGATGAGTGCCGCTCGGAAAGGCGGAGCGGCGCCATGGGTCGCGGCATTCGCGCTCGCCGCGTCGGTGCTCTTCTATGCATGGACCACGAGCACGACAGGGTACCGGCTCGAGCTTCGGGGCGCAAAGCAGGACTACTACAACCTGCTCGTCCGGGGATTCCTGAAAGGGCACCTGTACATGGACGCGGCGCCCGATCCCGCGCTTCTGGCCCTTCCCCCCAATGAGCGCCCGGGCAACGCGCCCTTCATGCTCGATGCGAGCCTCTACCGCGACCGCTATTACCTGTATTTCGGCGTCGCCCCGGCCGTGCTGCTCTACCTGCCCTACGCCGTTCTCACGGGCCAGGGCCTCCCCGAGGCGGGGGCCGCGCTGTTTTTCGCCTCGGCCGGCCTCCTGTTCGCCACGCTCTGGTGGCTCGAAGTCCGCCGCCGGTTCTTCCCCGGGTCGGGAGGCGCGTGGACCCTTGTCAGCATCCTCGGGATCGCGATCGGCTCCGCCGTGCCGTCGACGCTGCGGCGCCCGATATTCTACGAGGTGGCGATCACCGCCGGCTACGCGTTCATGATGATGGCCCTCTGGGCCTTCGCGCGCGCTCGGTCCGCGCCGGCGCGCAGGACGGCCTGGCTCGTCCTGGGTGGCGTGGCCGCGGGCCTTGCCGTGGGCTCCCGCGCCAACCTCGGGCCCTCATGCGTCGCCCTTGTTGTCTGCGGCGCGGTGGCGGCGGGATCCGGCCGCGCGCGCGGCATTGTGTCGGCTCTGGTCCCAGGCGGCCTGGCCTTCGCCGCGGTAATCGCGGCCCTGGGGGCCTACAACGGCGCCCGCTTCGGCAACCCGCTGGAATTCGGGCACACCTATCAGCTGGGCGTGGAGCCGAGGCGGCTGTTTCACGTGGCCAACCTGGAGCACAACGCCGCGATCTACTACCTGCGGCCGCCCGCGCTGAACGGGTATTTCCCGTTCGTGGCCCCCTCCGCCGAGCCGATCAAGCCGGAGGACTATGTGGGCCGCGAGAGTGCGCACGGCGAGTGGGTGTGGCTGCCGCTCGCGGTCGCCGCCGCCTGCGCGTTGGCATGGATGGCATCGGGCCCCTCGAGGGCGGTGGCCCGGGAAGCGCTGGGGATCGTCGGCGTGCCGGCGGCCGTCTTCGCCGTGAACTTTGTCGTGACGGCGTCCGCCGGAGTCCGCGCGAATCGCTACATGCTCGACTTCCACCCGATGCTGGTTCTCTCGGTGGTCGCCGCCCTGGGGATTTGCCTGGCGGCGAGGGGATGGCCCAAACGCCTGGGGGCGCTGTGCGCCGGAGCGGGGATCCTGGCCGCAACCGCTTTCAACGTGCTCGGAAGCATGCAGGCCCAGGATTTCTTCCGCCACACGGACCCCGGCGCCTATTCGCGCCTGGCGTCGGTTGCCGACCGCATTGTCTGGCCCCTGCTTCGGTCCGAACCGGCCGTGGGCGATCGTGTCATCCGCCTCCGGTGGCCCGCGAGGCCGCGCGAGAGCACGCTCGAGCCGGTCGGCGCGGCGGGCACCCCCGGGTGCGACGACGTGCTTTGGGTGGAGTATGGGGCGGCCGGGCAGGCGCGGTTTGTGTACCATTACTGGGAATACGGCCAGGCCATCGGGCGATGGTTTGGGATCGAACCCGGGAAGATAGCGGAGGTCAGGATAACCGGGGCCTTCCTTCTGCCGCAGCCGGGGCATCCGTGGTTCGCCGGCCGTCCGGCCGGGGAGCAGGAGGTGCTCAAGAGATCGCTCCTGGTCGCCGTGGACGGCGTTCCGCGGTTCGAGCGCGACGTGCCGAGCCACGACTCGTCGCCCGCGCTCCAGACGTGGGGCGCGTGGCGCCATGCCGACGGCGTCGAGCACAGGTTCGGCGGGGAAATTCTCGATGTCAGGGGCGAGCCCGTGCGGGAGGCGGCCGTCCTGCGTTCGGCTGGGGACCACGGCACGGTCCGCATGCGCCTCGAGCTTCCCCCGCAGGGCATCGGCAGGTACGAGCCGCTTCTGCAGAGCGGATCGCCTCGGGCGTTCGACACCCTCGTTGTCCGCTATGTGCGCCCGGGTTTCGTCCAGCTGGTCCATGATCAGCTCGGCAGCGGGGCGCGCTACTCGAGCGAGTTCGCCGTCGACTATTCGGGCGAGCAGCACGTCGAGGTCGACCTGCCTTTTGCCGAGGACCGCGTCGATTGGCTGGGGCAGGGCCCGGCCCTTCGGACCTCGCGGACGGACCGGCTGCGGGTCACATGGAACGGCCGCGTCGTCTTTGAGCCCGATGTCGCCCCCGTGCCCGCCGCCAGCTCCAGCATCGCGCTCGGCGCCAATATGCTCAACTCAAGCGTGGCGCGGGCCCTGTTCGGGGGAATCCTGGAGCGGGAGCCTCCCAGGAAGGCGCTGGGGGCGGTCGGGAAGGGGAGCCTCGAGTTCGCGCCGCAGGCGCCCGGCGCCTTCGAGGACGAGCGGGGGATTCTCGTGCGATTCGACCGCGACGACGGCGAGGCGGCGGGACTCGCCTGGCGCCGGGGCGGATCGGGCGACGGCGTGCTTCTGGGCTGGACGGAGGAGGGAGTGTCCACGTGGTCCGGCCGTCCCGTTGACGTCGGGAAGCTGATGCCGGTCACGGTCAGCATCTCCAGGGACGGGGCGGCGATCGGCGACGCGCCGGTCGGCGCGAACCCCGGCTCGCCCGGGCGCCTCGTGGTCGAGATCGGGCCCGCGACCGTGCTCGCCCAGCGCACAAGCTTCTTTTCCGCGGGCCCGGTGCGGGCGGAGGCCTCCGGAGAGGGCGCGTGGACAGGGACGGCCCTCGCCCGCGCCCCGGGCGGGGGGATCGCCGGGCCATCTCCGTCAGCCGCGCCTCCAGGGCTTCCCGGCAGGATCCGATTCAGCTTTCTGACGCCGAGGCACGGCCGGATCTCAAGCTCGCCCGTGGTGGAGGCGGGCCGGGTGGGGGCTGCGGACTGCGTCTTCCTGCGCAGGCTTGCCGATGGCCGGTACGTCGTCGGGGTCGACCACTGGTCCGTGGGCGCCGTCGAGTCGGCCCCGTTCGACCTCGCGGACGGGGAGATTCACGCGATCGGGCTGGAGATGGGCTCGCTAGGTGCCGACGGGACGACGCCCGAGGGCGCCGTCCGGATATCGATGGACGGCCGCGTGATCATGGATAGGCGCACCGCCCTTTACCCCGTGCGGCCCGGGGAGGTTGTCTTCGGGGCGAACCACCTGGGAATGTCCACCAGCGCGGACGCATTCGAGGGCGATGTCATATCCGTGCGCACGCACCAGAGCGCGGTCGACCTGTTTTCCGTGGGGCCCTAGCGCCCCCGCGCGCTAGGGCTGCCATTTAAGGCCCCTGTCCTCGGGGACGATCCGGCGCAGCGTGTAGACATCGCTCGCCGACAGGGCGCCTGCATTGCGGGCCAATCCCGGCCACGGGTCCCAGGGGGCGCTGAGCAGCCTGCCGCTTATCCCGTCGCTCTCCGCCGACAGCAGCCATTCGACGAGATCGAGCGCGCGGCCGAGGGGGGCGCCCGCCTCGGCCTTCTGCTTTAGCGCCGCCTGGTATTCGGCCTCGCCCGCGATCCTGGGGCCCAGCGCGAGAACCTCCTCTGTGAGGCGGGTGTGGATCGCCCCGGGGGCCACGGCGTTGATGTCGAGCGCGGCCGATTTCTCCTCCTCCGCTATGGTTTCAACCAGCCTGACGACCGCGGTCTTCGCGGCTGCGTAGGCCGAGAACCGGGGCCGGGCCTTGGTCGCTCCGCCGCCCGAGAAGCACACGATCTTCGCGCGCCGCGGCGCGCGGGAGAGCAGGTCAAAGAAGGCGCGGATCGCGTGGAACGATCCGTCCAGATTGGCGCGCACGGTCGCGCTCCAGCGCGCCGGCTCCGCCCTCACCGCGCGCCCGATCTCCCCCTGGAGCCCGGCGCAGGTGACCAGCCCGTCCACGTGCGCCCATGATTCCGCGACCTCCCGGGCCGCCCTTTCCACGGCGTCCCACTGCGCCACGTCGCAGAGCGAGGAGCGAAACTGCCCCTTGTGCGGCCCTTCGAGGGCGGTCTGGTCCGATCGGGCCAGTCCCCAGACGCGGTGCCCGCGCCCCAAGAGGCGCAGGGTGAGGCCGCGTCCGATGCCCGAGCTGCTTCCTGTGACGACCAGATTCAAGGGGCGGACGCGTCAGTAGCGGAAGCGCGGCGTGGCGTAGCCGGGCATGACCTGCGGGGCCTTGCCCTCCCTCTCGGGCGAATGGTCCAGTATCCAGTACGCGTCGACCCGCGGGTACTTGAAGCTGACCTCGTCGCCGAGGAGGATCTCGAAGGTGATGCTGGTCGACGCCGGGCTCTCGGTGCGCCGCACCGACACGATCCTGAAGCGCGTGCCCGTCTTGATGACGTCGAGGATCCGAACCTCAGGAAACTCGGCGCCGATGTTCCTGGGGTCCACGGAAACGGGAAGGCCAGGGACCGTCGCCCTCGATGCGATCAGGGGCCAGTCGCTGTTCCTGCGCTTGAACTTGAAGAGGTAGCAGTCGCGCTCGAGGAAATACTCGCGTCCGGGCATCGCGCTGTAGGCGGGAAGGCCGTTCACGTACGAGACCTTTTCCGACCGGGACAGCCAGTAGAGGAGCCCGGCGAAGATGATCGCGGCCGCGGCGGCGAGGATCCATTTCATTGCGGCCATATAGAAGGCGCATCCGGACGATGGCGACACTTTAGGAGGCGCGGCCGCCGGGGCTTTTCGATATTGATAGCGATGAACTTGGAAGGTTTGCTCGGTCCTCCCCGGAATGATCCTGTCGCTTCCTCTGACTCGCAAGGCATGGCCGCTGCTCATGTCCTTCGGCCTCCGCGAGCGGGCCCTGTTTTCAGTCGCCGTGGCGATCGTGCTCGGGGGGTACGGCTATCTCAACGTCAAGGGGACCGTTCCCGCGCTCGACCCGGCCCCGCACTCGTATTACCAGCTCCTCACCGAGGCGCTCCTTTCCGGACGGACCTTCCTCAGCCTGGAGCCCGACCCGAGGCTTAAGACCCTTTCCGATCCGTGGGCGGGGGCCCAAGGGGTGCCCCGCGCGCACGACGCGACCTACTACGCGGGCAAGTAATACCTCTATTTCGGGGTGGGACCGGTGCTGCTCCTGTTTGGTCCGTGGCACTTGCTGACCGGCACTTACCTCAGGGATGGGACCGGGACAGGGCTGTTCTGCGCGACGGGGTTTCTCCTCGCGGCGCTCTTTTACATGCGGTGCAAACGCCGTTATTTTCCCGGGATCTCCGCGTGGTGGACCTTTCTTGCCGTCCTTGTCTTCGGACTTGGTTCGTGCATCCCGTACGTCGTCGACAGCCCACGGATCTACGATGTGCCGATAACGTGCGCGTTTGCGTGCAGCATGCTGTCCGCGCACGCCATCCTTTCCGCGTTCGCGGCTGCCCGGCCGAGAAGCCGCATCGTTTCGATCCTGATAGCCGCCACCGCGCTGGGGCTGGCGATCGCTTCGCGCCCAAACTATATCTTCGGGGTCATTCCGCTGTGGATCGCGACTGGCTTTGTTTTCCGGCGCGCCCGCAGGGAATCCGAGCCCATCTCGGGAGCGGGCCTCTGGATTGCCGCCGTTGCCCCGATTGCCGTGGTCTGCGGGGGCCTCGCGCTTTACAACTACGCGCGGTTCGACAATCCGCTGGAGTTCGGGACGACCTATCAGATGTCGGCGATGGACATGCGCCGCAGGGCGCTTTTCGCCGCTTCCAACGTCGGCCTGTCGCTTAAGGAATACCTCTTCCACGGGGTCCACCGCTCGGTCTATTATCCGTTCCTCGACCAGAACACGGACGTGTTCGGGGTCATCCCGTGGTCGCCGTTCTCGCTGTTGGCCCTGGGACTTCCCTTCACCCTGCTCCTGCGCCGAATGCGCGACCATGTCTGGGCACCCGTGCTCGGGTTTCTTGCCGCGGGGTCCCTGCTCAATTTTGCGACGCTGTTGCCGCTGCCCTTCGCCAACGAGCGCTATGAGATAGATTTCCTCCCATCGGTGACGCTCATCGCAATGCTCGTCGCCTCGGCCGGCCTTTCAGCTCTTTGCGGTGCGCCGCGATGGACCCGGCGGGCCGCAGCGGCGGCAATCCTCGCGGTCCTTGTGCCGTCACTCTTCGACTCGATCGCATGTGGCTTGCCGGCGGTGGGATCCGCGCCCCACGTGCGCGCAGCGGCGCGCCTCCTCAATATTCCAGCCGAGGGTATTGAGTGGCTCAAGGGAATCCGGCACGGCGCGGTCGAACTCGACGTGGAGTTTACGGGCGGCCCCAAGGGACGGCGCGAGCCGCTGGTCGCAACCGGCGACGGCGGCGACTGCGTGTTTGTCGAATACCTGGGCCCGGGAGCGGCTAGGTTCGGCTACTTTCACATGGGAGCGTCCGGCCCCCTGAGCGAGCCGGTTTCCGTGGGATCCGCCCGCCATCGGCTCCGCGTCGACTTGGGCGGGCTTTACCCGCCCGCCGAGCACGCCGTGTTCTCGGGCTGGTCGGACGACGATATCGCGGTCCTGCGACACAGGGTCGAGGTCGGGCTGGACGGCACAACGGTCCTCAGGGCGTACTCGATGTTCTATCCCTCGGACGCCTGGCAAATTTCCATAGGCTCGACGCCGGCGCCCGGACAGATGGAAGCCCATTATTCGGGGCGGATCGCAAACGTCTCAAGGTCGGGTGTCCCCAGCCGGGACGAGCTTAAGAGCGGGTTGGGCACGGGTCCGGTGCGGCTGGTTGCGCGGTTTCCCGAGTTCCGGGCCATGGTCGGGCAGCCGCTCGTGAGCACGGGCGTCCCCGGGGCGGGAGACCTGGTCTATGTCTTTTATCTCGCCCCGGGAAAGGCGCGCTTCGGCCACGATTGCTGGAACTACGGCCTCTTCGAGACGGAGCCGGTGCTCTTCGACCCAAACGAGGACCAGGTCATCGAGGTCGACATGGATTCGCTTCATGCCGCGCCCAACGGGGGGATTCACCCCTTCAGGTTGCGCTTCAACGGGCGCGACATCGCGTCAGTCGACAGGCTTTCCAATCCGTCGACCGCGGAGGAGGTGGCCTTTGGCTGCAACGAGATTGGCGCAAGCACGGCCGAGCTCCTGTTCACCGGGTCAAAGCTTGTTCCCCAGAGGCTGTTGTTGATGCCCGTTGGACAGCCTCCTGTTGGCGCCGTTCGCATGGTCCTGAAGCTTCCCGGCGATCGGAGCCATGGAGCGGAGCCGCTTCTCGTCACGGGCCGGGAGGGCGCTGCGGACATTGTATATATTTCCTACCCGGATCCCGGCCACGTGCAGATTGGCTACGATCACTGGGGAAGCGGGGGACCCTTGAGCGACAAGATCGCCGTGCGCGGGGGCGCAAACCTCGAGGTGGAGGTGAGCCTGGGGTCGCTGCACTACGAGGACGATCCGCATTGGCCTCTGCTCGGTGCAGCCGACCGCGAGCGGCTTCGGTCCACCGTTGTCGTCCACGCCGACGGGGCAAGGGTTCTGGAGGCCAAATCCCGTCCCTATCTCTGTGAAACAAGCGAAATCTACAGCGGCTCCAATCCCGTGGGGGGATCGACCTGCGGGCCGAGGTTCACGGGCACGATCGTTTCATTCGAGACGATCGGTGTCCTCTACCTGAGGTAGCGGCGCATGTCGACCACTGCGCTGCCTCTCCGCGTCGTCGTTGTCGGTGCCGGGCCCGCGGGCCTGACCGCCGCCTGTGGCGCCAGGGAGGCGGGGATGGATGTCACGGTCCTCGAGAAGGACCCGGAATACGTGGGAGGGATAGCGCGGACGGTCAAGAAGGGCGGATATCGGTACGACATCGGAGGACACCGGTTCTTCAGCAAGAGCGAGGAGGTCACCCGCTGGTGGAAGAAGCGGCTTCCGAACGACTTTATCCAGGTGCGCCGCATGTCCAGGATCTATTACAGGGGCAGGTTCTTCGACTACCCTCTCAAGCCCTGGAACGCGCTCTCCGGGCTGGGGGTCTTCACGAG
>DATNHT010000166.1:0-20306 GCA_035604815.1 Opitutaceae bacterium | reverse complement strand
GGCCCAGTAGGTGCCGGCGAAGAGCTCGCCGTTCGTGACGATCGAGTTGAGCGGCTGGCTGAAGCCCGATATGTTCAGGATGGTGATCGCCGGCAGCTTCGGGCCGTCGAGCGTCGCCGTGCCGTTGTAGCGCTTGTACGTGGCCTCGACCTCCGTGTGGAGGTTCGGGATGAAGTGGCTCCAGTCGCTGTTCAGCTGCGCGGTGTACGACTGGTCGCTGCTGTTCGAGTTGTACCACGACGTCTCGAACGAGGTCTCGTTGGAGAAGGCGTAGTTGTAGAAGACCGGCGCGTCGCCGATCGTGTGCCGGAAGGTGAAGGTGAACTTCTGGTCGTCGGAGATGTTCCAGTTTATCTTCCCCACGAAGTTCTGCTCCCAGGTGTGCGAGATGGCGGAGAGCGGACCCGGGTTGTAGCTGTAGCGCGACTGAAGCGTGTTGACGATCGTGCTCACCTCACCCTGGCCCGCGGGCGATCCCAGGGGATTGAAGAGCTGGGCGGGGGCGGCGGCGATCTGCCGGAAGGCGTCGTAGCCGAAGAAGAAGAACAGCTTGTTCTTGATGATCGGGCCGCCGAGGGTCGCCCCGGTCGTGTGCTGCTGGGTGGACTCGTGGGGCCCAAGGGCGCCGACCACGGGATCCGGGCCGCGCATCCTCGTGCCCGTGTAGATCTCGTAGGCGGACCCGTGGAAATCGTTGGTCCCCGACTTGAGCGTGATGTCGGTCACCTCGCCCAGGAACCCGCTGTACACGACGTCGAAGGGATTCAGCTCGATCGCCAGGGAGGAGATCCACTCGAGCGGAACCGGGTTGCGCAGGCCGGCGTAGCCGTTCGAGTTCAGGCCGAAGTTGTCGGCCGCCGAGACGCCGTCGACGAGCAGCGAGTTGTTGCGCGGGCTCTGGCCCGCGACGCTGAATGAGTACGCCGGATCGGAAGGGGAGACCTGGTTGACGACCGCCCGCGGATCGAGGTTCTGGATATCCTGCAGGTCGCGCCGGATTGAGCTGACCTGCGCAATCTCCCTCGGATTGAAGGCGGTGCCGGTGCCCATGGATCCCGCATCAAAGACAAGCTGGTTCGTGCTCTCGCTCACCTTGAACGCCTCCAGCTTGACGATCTCCTCGCTGGTGAGTTCCAAATCGGCCGAACCGACGGCGCCGATCTCCAGGAAAACATCCTTCTTCTCCGCTGGCGGCAGGCCGGGCGCGGTCGCCGTGACCGTGTAGGGTCCTCCGGAAAGAAGGCCCGACACCGTGTACTGCCCCGTCGAGCGGGTGGTCGCCGTGTAGCGGGTTCCGCTTTCGACGCGCACGACGGAGACACTGGCGCCAACCACCGGATGGCCGCCCTTGTCCCTGACGAATCCGCTGAGGCCGGACGTCGTCACGCCCTGGCCGAACATCGGGGCCGTTGCAGAAAAAGCCAGGGCGAGAGCCCCGGCCCAGATCCATCTAGCAGATGGGCAATTCATTTTCATGGAGTTGTAGCTTGCACTTGCGGTTCTAACTTGCGGCCACCCGAGTTGGTGGCCGGGTGGGTCTAGCTCTTTCCGATAGGGACATCGCGATAGGATGGGCCAGTCAAGCATCGAAGTTCGCAATTCATTGACGACACGAATTTGTGACACCCAGGCCAATGCCCGAATCGTGCCATTTGCGCATTTCGATTCCGAATCCCGCCGCAAAATGCATGGAATCGTGCGCTCGCCGGGCGATGCCGCGCGCTCAATTGAAGGCTAACATCAAGGCGGCAAAAGCCTTAGGAATGACGCCCCGGAATTGGCACGGGGAAAGGTGTGTAGTCGGCTGGAATGAATGCCGAAGCCATCCACGACAGCGACCTGGTGCAGCGGTTTAATTCAGGCGATGAGTCCGCCTTCTTGGAGATCATGACCCGCCATCAATCGAGGATTTTCGCGGCCGCCATGGGCCTCCTCCACAACCATTCCGACGCCGAGGAGATCACCCAGGACACGTTTGTGCGCGCGCACAGGGGACTCTCCCGCTTTAGGGGCGATTCCTCGCTTGCGACCTGGCTCCACAGGATCGCCGTCAACCTGGCGCGCAACCGCTACTGGTACTTTTTCCGCAGGTGCAGGCACGCGACGCTCTCGCTCGACGCGGCGCTGGGGGACGACGGCGAGTCCAGGTTCTCGGACCTGCTGTCGGCCGCGGACCCGGATCCGTCGCAGGAGAATTCGCGCAACGAGTTCATGGAGGCCGTTGAGGCCTCCATGGAGAAGCTCGAGCCCAGCCACCGCCGCATCCTCACGATGCGCTCGGTCCTCGACCAGTCCTACGAGGAAATCGCGGCGGCGCTCGGGATCAACGTCGGGACGGTCAAGAGCCGGATCGCCAGGGCGCGCGAGCGCCTGCGCAAACGGCTGGCCGACGAATGCCCGGATTTCGCGCGGGGCAGCGATCCGGCCGACTGGTTCGAGCCGTCCAGGGGCGCCGGACAGGCCTCCCCGGCGGGCTGCTGACTAGGCGGGCCCAAGGCCCAGGAACCTGGCAAGACCGACGACGGCGGCCGCGGTCCCCTGCCCCCCGAGGACGCTGCGCGAGGCGACGCTCAGACGGCCTCGCTTGCGGTCCGCCTTCGCGTCGACGTGGCCGACGAGCTCCGTTCCGGCCAGCACCGGAAGCGCGTAGAAGCCCCTCTTTCTCCTCGGGGCTGGCAGATAGGCCTCCCACGCATAGTCGAACCCCCAAAGGAGCCGCGTCACGCGCCTGTCGTAGACAAGGGGATCCAGCGGCGCGAGGAGCAGGGTATCGGCCGGCGCATCGGCGCCCACCGAGGGTTCGAACCAGTGGAGATCTTCGCGCAGGCAGTGGAGCAGGGGGCAGCCGTCGACGGCAACGGGCTGGACCAGGTCCTCCACCAGAGGGAGCTCCACGCGCCTGAGCGCGACTAAGCGGTGCTGGCGCAGGCGGGCGACAGCCAGCCACCGCGCGGTCTCCTCGGCGGACCTTTCCCTCTCGGCGAGCACCGGGGCGGGCAGCACCCTCTCGGGCAGGTCGTAGAGCCTGCGGTTGCTCCGGCGGCCCGCGATCAGCAGGCGGCCGTGAAAGAAAAGCTTCTGGAGGGTCGCCTTTGCGAGCGTCGCGGTGCCCCAGACCTGCCTGCCCCTCCGATCGTCCGCGAACGCCTCGGGGCCGAGGGCGCCCCCGCTCCCGATCGCCTCCAGGATGCGCTGGGACAGTTCCCGCTCCCGCGCCGTGAGCCGGCCCATCCACGCGCTCCGCTTCCGCGCCCGGGCGCGCATCGCCCCAAGGAGGTGGGGCCAGGCGTCGAGCGGAAACGCCACGAGGACGTTTGTCGACGGCAGGTGGTGCTCAAAGGCGTTGCGCTCCCCGGCGGCCAGCCGCCGCCCGTTCTCCCCGCCGTGCAGGTGGCGCATGAGGCCTCCCTCGGCGTACCCGCAGACGCGGTTCCGGAGGATGTGGTCGTGCATCCGGCCGCAGACATTGATCGGGTCGATCTGCACGTAGCCGTGGTGCGCGAGCGCCGATCCCACGTCGGGCGCGGGAGAGTCGAAAAGGTGCGCCCGGCGCAGGAAGAGGCGCGCCTCCAGCGGCGAGACCTTTCGCGGGCGCGTCACGGGCCGGCGGGACGCGTCGGCTGCGCGCGCGCCGCGGGCCCGCCCTCCGCCGCCGGGGCCGGGGCCGCCGCGGGATGAAGCGCCCTTATCACCTGCGCGTAGTCCTCGATGCCCGCTAGCAGCGCGCCGGCGATCGCATCGCGGGTTTCCGGCTTGGCCAGCTTCGCCGCCTCGGCATCGCTCGAAATGAACGCGGGCTCCACCAGCACGCCGGGGCACTTGAGCTCGCGCAGGACACCCAGGTGCTCGAACTTCTCGCCGCGGTCGCCGTCATGGAGCGCGTCGAGGATCCGCCGGTGCAGGGCGCCCGCCAGGACCATGTTCCAGGCGTCAAACCCGTTGATCGGAGCATCCTTGCTCTCGGCGTTGTCCTTGCCGCCCGGGCTCCACGAATCGGCGGACCTCTGCGACCGGGAGGGAAAGGAGAGCACCTCGACCCCCGTCGTCTTCGTGTTCGGGTAGAGCGAGTTGAAGTGGACGCTCACGAAGAGGTCCGCGTTCGCCCGGTTCGCCGTCTCGGAGCGGATCGTCTTGGAAAGGTCGTAGTCGGCGTCGCGGGTGAGCACGACTGTGTAACCCGCGCCCTCCAGGAGCTTCCTTAGCCTGAGCGCGACATCGAGCGTGTAGGTCTTCTCCATCGAACCCAGCGCCCTGTTTTCGGCCCCGTGGTCCGTGCCGCCGTGGCCGGGGTCGATCGCGATCACCCGCGGCTGGCGCGGCGGCGGCCCGCACAGCTCGGGCCGCAGGCGCGGGACAAGGTGCGAGTCGAGGTCGGTCCGGCTCACGTAGAACACGCCGCCCCGAGCGATCACCGGGTCGCCGAGAAACACCCGCAGGCCCTTGAGATCCATCTCGCGGCTGCGATCGGCGAGCCGCGCGACGGGGCGCGCGCCCTCCTTGAGGATCAGGGCCGACTGCCCGACCGGGACGAGCCGCAGCCCGAGCCGGTCCGCGCCGTCGTCGACGCTCACGTAGTCGACGGCGCCGATCCGGGTGGATGAAGGCTCGGCTGCGCCGGCGGCCCCCAGGAATGCCGAGGCGAAAAGCAATGCGAGTCCCGCCGGGCTCATGGCCGCGGCGGACTCAGGCCTCCGCGGCGCGCGAAGCGGAGGGTCCGGCCTCATCTTCGCCCTCCCCGTTCTTCACGTGAAATTTCGCCTTGCGCTTGTTCGCCGGCAGCGGCGTCAGCATGACGTGAATGTTTCGCCCGATAAGCTTGGGCTCCGCGTCCGGGTGCCCCATGCTGGCGAGGTCGGCGACCGCCCGCTTCATCACCTCGAAGCCGAGCTCCGTGTGCGCCATCTCGCGCCCGCGGAACTTCAGACGGAGCTTGACCTTGTTGCCGTGGTCCAGGAACTCCTCGGCGTGGCGCAGCTTCGTGTTGAAGTCGTTCTGCGCGATGCGCGCGGTGAACTCGATCTCCTTGATCTTGCTCGCGGTCGACTTCGCGTGGGAGTGCTTCTTCTGCTCCTCGTAGACGTACTTGCCGAAGTCCATTATCCGGCAGACGGGCACGGGTGTCGCGTTCGGCGCCACCTCCACCAGGTCGAGGCCGACCTCAAGGGCGAGGTTGACGGCCTTCGGCGTGTCCAGAATCCCAAGCTGCTTGCCTTCTGGCGAGATCACGCGCACCTGCGGGACCTTGATGCGGTGGTTTCGTCGGATGCTCGCGAACGGATCGTTGTTGCGGCGCTGGAATTGCCCGATTGAACGGTTGCCGCCTGGGGCGGCAGAAGGAGTCGGTATGGCCATCAATAATTACGCTTCTGGGCGTGTAGAGTCAGGGCACGCTCGTCTGAAGCCGCATCGAATACAACACCTAAACGCTGAAGCTCTCGCCGCAGGAGCAGCTGGCCTTCGCGTTCGGGTTGGTGAACTTGAAGCCGCCCGCGATCAGCCTCGTGGAGTAGTCAACTTGGGTCCCCTTCAGGTAGAGCGCGGTCCTGGCGTCCACGAGCACAGCCACCCCCGCCGACCGGACCAGGATGTCCCCCCGGCCGGGCCCGGACGCGAACCTGAGCTTGTAGCTCAGGCCGTTGCATCCGCCGCCCGTTATCGCAATCCGGAGGAATTCGCCCTGTCTGTCGCGCGCGATAAGGGAGCGCACCTTGTTGCCGGCGGACTCGGTGAGGCGGACAAGGCCCTCGCCCCCCTCGCGGACGGCGGGAGGGGCGGGCGCAGGGGCCAGCGCGGACGATTCGGGCATCACGGGTAGACTATCGCCCATTGCGGGCGCGAATCAAGCGCCGCGCGACGGCCACCGCGTTGGAGAAGCTGCGGCAGCTCGCGGTCCCCCCGCCCGCGATCGCGAACGCCGTGCCGTGGTCGGGGCTCGTGCGGACATGGGGGAGTCCCAGGGTCACGTTCACCGCGTCGTCAAAATCGATCACCTTGAGCGGGGCGAGGCCCTGGTCGTGGTAGAGCGCCACCGAGACGTCGAACTCGCCGCGCAGCTGCCGGCCGAAGAGCGTGTCGGCGGGCTGGCAGCGGGAGAGCCCCGCGAACCGGCCGCGCAGGCCGTCGAGGATCGGATCGATTGTATCGCGCTCCTCGGTCCCGATGAGCCCGCCCTCGCCCGCGTGGGGGTTGAGTCCGCAGACCCCGATCCGCGGAGCGGCCACCCCTTCCGAGCGCGCGAGCTCGTCCGCGGCGGCCACCGCCCGCCCTATGCTCGCCGGCGTGAGCGAGGCGGGCACGTCGCGCAGCGGGATGTGCCAGGAGACGAGCGCGACGCGCAGCCTTCCGCCGGTGAACGCCATCGTGGGGGTCCCACCCCAGCGCGCGGCGAAGAACTCGGTGTGCCCCGGGAAGCCCCATCCGATCGCGGCCATCCGCTCCTTGCTGACCGGGGCGGTCACCACCCCCGCGGATTCCCCGGAATCGCAAAGCCCCGCGGCCCGCTCGAGCGCGGCCCACGCGACCAGGGCGCTCTCGCCGTCCGGCCGTCCCGGCCTGGCTGCGTACCCGTCCAAGCCGACGGCGACCTTCGCCGGAGCGTCCCCAAGCGTCTCGAGCCAGCGGGACGGGCCGATCACGGTGACGGCGCGCGCCCCGGGCGGATCCGAGGCAAGCCATGCCGCGATGATCTCGGGCCCGATCCCGGCGGGATCCCCACATGTGATTGCGATTTTCTCGGTCAATGGGCCCGGCTCGCCGGTCAATCCTCGTCCGCCGGAGGCGGCCCCGGGCGCCGGACCCGCGCTATGCCGCGGGTTCCGGCCGTGATGAATTCGAGGAAGCGTCCCGCCTCCGGGGACTTGAACGCGCCGGCCGCGAGCGCCTGTGCGGCGATCGCGCGGATGTTCCCGGCCTTGCCGTAGACAAGGCGGAAGGCTTCCTTCAGCTCCCGGATCGCCTCGCGGGTAACCCCTCGGCGCCTGAGCCCGACCAGGTTCAGGCCGGCCACCTCGTCCCGCTCCGCGGCCATGACAAATGGCGGAATGTCGAGCGTGATGCGGGAAAGCCCCCCGACGATGGCGCCCTCTCCGACGCGCGTGAACTGGTGGTAGGCCGAGCCCCCGCCGAGGACGGCGTGGTTGCCCACGCTCACGTGGCCGGCGATCAGCACCGAGTTGGCGACGACGACATTGTCGCCGACGACGGCGTCGTGCGCGACATGGGAACATGCCATCAGCAGGCAGTTGGACCCCACGACCGTGTGGCCGCCCTTCTCGGTCGAGCGGTTGACCGTGACGAATTCGCGCACGATCGTGCCCTCGCCCACCCTGACCCCCGTCGGCGTCCCCGGGTCGAAGCGAAGGACCTGGGGGTCGCCGCAAACGACGGCATAGGGGTGGACAACAACCCGCTCTCCCAGGATCGCGCCCGACCTGACGATGGCGCCGGCGTGGATGATGCATCCGTCCCCGAGACGCGCTCCGGCCTCGACGATCGCCGTGGGGTGGATGGATGGGTGCATCGCAACAAATCTCAAGAATTGGCCGGCGGCAGCGCGAGAATGATCTGCGAGCGCGGGCGGGCGCTATTCCGACGCCGGTGCGGCCTGGGAGGCGCGGGCCCTGCGGGCCGACTGCATGCGGTCGGAGAGCAGGTCGAGCTGGGCGTCCTTCAGCAGGTCGTAGACCTTGAGGACCCTGATCACCTGGAGCGTGTCGCTCTTGCCGTAGTTGCGGTTGGCGTCGATCTTCTCGATGAGATCGAGGAGCATCGCGCGGAACGAGATGATCGCGTCGATGCCGCGCTCCTTGAGCAGGGCCACGCTCTGCGACCTGAAGGGCTCGGCCGTCGGCAGCGCGGGCAGGACGAGGATCTTGGCGACGTCGTCCCCGACCCCGGCGCCCTCGCCGGGAAAGAGCCGGGCGGCCTGCTTGAGGACGTTCTGCTCGAGGAACCCGAATATCTCCGGCGAGCTCTTGAGCATGGCCGGCGTGAACACATCGGTGTGCCAGGGCTTCACGGCCACGACGGCCAGGTGGACGAACTGGAGCTCCGTCGAGAACAGGAGGAAGTCGGGCTTGCGGCTTCCCTTGCGCCACGCGGGGTTGTGGACCAAAAGGTCGATCTCCTCGTCGCCCATCTTGTGGCGTGCCTGCACCTGGTACTTGCGGACCTGCCGGACGAAAAACCCGTTCTGCTCGAAGAATTCCCTGACAATGCCTTCGTCGATTGCGGACATGCATCATCCTTTAACCGGACGCCGGCAGGAACACACGAATTTTCTCCCTGAGTCAGGCGCAGCCGACCTCCAGCCAGACCGCCCTGACAGCCTCGGGGGGGACGTCGCCCCGGACGACGGCCTCGCCGAGGGACCTAAGGAGCACGAACCGGGGCGTGCCGGCGCGCGCCTTCTTGTCGCGGGCCATGGCCGCCATGAGCTCCCCGATCCCCAGGGGGCGGCGCAGCTTCGTCGGAAGCGCGTGGGATGCCAAGACCGTCTCCACGCGGGCCACGTCCGGGTCGCCGATCATGCCCAGGCGCCGGGACAGGCGCGCGGCCGCGCACAACCCGACGGCGACGGCCTCCCCGTGGAGGTACGCCCCGTAGCCCGTCACCTGCTCGACGGCGTGGGCAAAGGTGTGGCCGAGGTTTAGGAGGGCGCGTCCGCCCTCGTCGGCGCGCTCCCTCTCGTCGGCCTCGACCAGGCGGGCCTTGATCCCGCAGCAGAGGCGGATGGTCGGCGCGAGCCTGCCGTCGCCCGCCGAGAGGGGGGATCGCTCGAGCCCGTCGAAGAGCGACCGGTCCCCCAGGAGCGAGGACTTGATCACCTCGGCCATTCCCGCGGCGAATTCCCGCGGCGGGAGCGTCCCGAGGAAGGCGGTCGAGATGAAGACGCAGCGCGGCTGGTGGAATGCGCCGACGAGGTTCTTGCCGGCCTTCAGGTTCACGCCCGTCTTTCCGCCGACGGAGCTGTCCACCATCGAGAGCAGCGTCGTCGGCACCTGGAAATAATCGATGCCGCGCAGGTAGGAGGCCGCGGCAAAGCCAGCCAGGTCGCCGACCACGCCTCCGCCCACCGCAAACAGCGCCCCGGACCGATCGAGCCCCTGTGCGGCAAGGAAATCAAGCGCGCGGCCGAGCTCCGGGAGCGACTTGGACCCCTCGCCCGGGGAGACGACGTGGGTGGGGGCGCCGGCGAAGAGGCTGCGCAGGGCCGCGGCCTGGGCCCTTGCGACGTTCGCGTCGGTCAACACGGCAAGCTTGCGGCCGCCGCCCCTTAGCTCGGCGGCCTGGGCGCGCACCTCTGCCGTCAGGTCCTCGGCAAAGAGGATAGGATAGGACCGGTCGCCTAGGCTGACCTGGAGGGGGTCGGGCATTTCTCCCCGACAACTTGGCCGCCGTCGCCCGGCATGTCCACGGATTTGAGGCCGCTGGGGGTCTCAGGACCACCCGGCGGCGCGGCGCTCTGCCCTCTTCCGAAAACGGCGCGCGAGCGGCCCCCGGACTCCAAGATGGTACGCGGCGAGGACAAGGACGGTCCCCGCCCCGGCGTACATGAGTCCCTCGGCCGTCGTGGGCACGGCCGGCTTGAAAATCGCCCACGTAGCCCTGGCGATTCCCAGGTCGATATGCGCCGCGAACACGAACGGCTTGCCGAGCAGGGAGGCGTGGCGGATCGCCGAGTCGGCCGCGGCGAGCTCATCGACCCTGGCGACCGCGGAGCGAACCAGGCCGCCCAGCCGGTCCATCGAGGGGTCCGGATTCTGCGCCGCTCCGGCGACGAGCTGGTCCAGGGTTTTTCCCGATTGCGCCGCGGTCTCCCTGAAGCGGTCGAGCTGCAGCCGGGCCTCGTCGAGGTGGCCTTCGAGCCTCTGGAGGTACTGCTGCATGAACTCCGGCAGCTGGGAAAAGAGGACGGCGCCGGCGACGCAGAGGATGCGGTCGAGGAGCCGCTCGACTCCGGCGGAGGCTGATCGGACGATTCGGGGCACGGACACGGCCCGTATTTCACACACCGGGCGCGCTCTTGCCATCCGAAACATCCACACCCCGGGCGGCATCCGCCATGCTCGCCCCCGCGCCCTGCCCCGCCCGCTCCAGGCTTGAAGGCGCGCCGGCGAATGGCACCGCCTCGGCCGCGGATGCGCCGGCAAGCCGCTCGCCCGCGACCGGGGCGTTCGCAAGCAGGCCCGAGCCGCCGCCTATCCCCGCCGCCTGGGCCGCATACGCGGCGAGCCGCACCGCGCCGGCCGCCTGCCTTCCCGCGGATCCGGCGGCCTGGGTCATGTAGAGGGCCCCCGCCGCGAGGAGCTTGTGCAGGAAGACTGGCCCAAGGATGGAGACGATCGCGACCCAAAGGACAAAGCCGAGGCCGCCCACCAGGATTGAGAGCAGGGCGGTCATGTTGCCCATGAACCAGTTTCCGAGCGCCGATTCCACCGCGCTCACCTGAGCCTCCGACGGCGCGCCGGAGGTGATTGAGCTCCATTGCAGGACAGCGATCATGTCCGGAGCGCGGCTCGTGCCCGCGATCAGCGAGATCAGCGCATTGTAGAGGGCGATGGTCCCGGTGTGGCCGATGGCCCAGGCGACGGGCCAGAGGGCAATCGACACCATGTGCATGACATAGCCCTGCGCCGCCTGGCGGTTGTAGTGGCCCGCGGGCAGCGAAAACATCCCCGTGAACAGGGGAAGCATCATCGTCCCGGACACGGCGAAGAAGTATCTCAGCTGCTCCATGAACCACACGATCGCCGCGGCCGCGAGGAGCAGGAGGTAGAGGGGGAGGATCGTCAGGGCTATGAGCAGGCACTTGAGCATCGCCGACCCAAACCCGGTCGCCAAGGCAGCCATCCTGACCATGCCACTCCACGTCCGCCCGGCATCCGACGCGTAGTCGGACGCGGTGTCCCAGACCGCGACACCGAGCGCCTCGATGTAGCCTAGCGCGCTGCCGTCATTGGCGTTGTCAATCAGGGCCCGCCGCTTGCGGCCGCCGTCGTCCTTGGGAGTTGCGCCCCCTGCCAGGGCGTCCTTCCTGAGCACGTCGAACAGCGACGTGAGTTCAGGCATGGCGTACGCGGCCTTGATGCATGCCGAGGTGAGGCTGCGCGGGCCGCCCGCGGACGACGCGTAGAGCGAATCGGAGGCCTGCATCGCGGCGCGCATGAGGAAGGGCCCCCCCATCATGAATGCGATCACGATCCACGTCCTCGCGATCTCGCCCATCTTGCCCTCCCCGTTGGAGCCCTGGGTGCGAAGAACGAAGCCCCAGAGCGCGAAAAGGGCGCCGAATCCCGTGAAGATCCAGCCGATCCTCCCGAGGACAGCCGGCTGGCCGCCGACCCCCTCGGTGAGCCCACGGAAGAGCACGCTCCCGTCGTAGGAGTTGAAGACGTCCAGCAGGTCCGAGACGGGCGCGTCGGCAAGCGGAAGCTTCAATTCGATGCCCCTCCCGCGTCGGCGGTCGTCCACAGCCTCATACCTGCGTAGTCGGGCCGCACCGGAGCGGGCGCCGTCTTCTGGAGGGTGGCGATGCGCTGGGCCTCCGCGCTTCGGGCCCGACCCTCGATGCTCGCGTTCAGGAGCGCGGACTCGGCGAGCCCCTGCTCGTCCGCCGCCATGGAGCGGACCCCGGCATCGGTGCGATCCCGCCGGTCCGAAAGCGCGACGTCGTCGAGCATGGCCCGGCGCCGGGCGTCCATCACCTGGTCTTGCGACTGGAGCTGGCTTATTTCGGCGAGGATCGCCTGTTTGCTCGACTCGGTCGGGGCCGCCTTGAACTGGCGCCATGCCAGGGCGAGCTCCGCCACCACCGCGCCTCGGGCGGACTGCTCATCCGCGATCTGCCCCCGGATCTGCAGCGACGCCTGCGCATCCCGCGCGAATCGGGCGTACAGCCGAGGATCGCGCGCCTGATTCTGGCCGAAGACCTGCATCACGGCGCCCGAGCCCGTGCCCTCAAGGAGCGCGGCCGAGCTCAGGAGGCGCTCGGCCGCTCCCAGTGCCTGCCACGCCTTTATTAGATCGGCCTCCGTCTGGCCGCCGGATGAAAGGGCCCGGACCGCACCCGTGACCACGGCAAGGTCGCTCAGCGCCTCCACGGCAGCCCTGGGGTCGCCAGCGAACGCGCGCAGCTCGCCGACCGTCTGGAGCGTGCCCCTGGCCGCGGCCAGCTGGCTGTTCAGGCTCTCGAGCTCCGCGGCCCAATTCGCGGCCTCGGCGGGGTTGGCAATCACGGTCACGAAGGAGGTGTCCGCGACGCCCAGGAACCCGTGGGCGTGGCACGCCGCGCAGAGCGCGACCGCGCCTGCCGCCCATGGCCTCGCAAAGCGTTCAAGCGCCAGCTTCATGGGCCGGCCGCAGCGGCGGGCGCGGGCACAAACACCGGGACGGCAACGGTCTCGGGCGCAAGCTTCCGGCCGTCGCGCGCGGTACCGGACTCCTCCCAAACGTAGTACTCGGTCCTGCCGGCGGGCCTCGATCCGCGCGGCGCCTCAAGCGCCTGCTTGGCCCAGTAGAGCTGCTTGACCGCGTCGGCGGCACCGAGCAGATAGCCCTCGTCGACCGCGCTCCTGCGCGGCCCGCCCGTCTCGGACGCGCACCCGCCGACAAGGAGCGCGACTATCGCGAGCGCGCAGCGCCTCATGAGGGCCTCCCGGCGGACTCCGCGAGCACGCCCTCGTAGACGGAGGCGTACCTGCCGAGCGCCTTCATCCTCGCGTCAAACACCGCGCCCGAGGATTCGGCGACGTAGAGCATTGCGGGGTCGACCTCGACGCGGACGGTCCCGCATACGGGGGCCGAGGTCTCCCTCGAGAAATACGTGAAATAGGAGGCCTTGCGCGCGCCCACCTGGTGCTCGACAAGCGGGTGCTGGATGATCGCGCGCTCGGCCGCGCCGGGAAGCCCTATCACCCGCGCGATCCTGCGCACCTGGTCCGCGTTGTTCTGGCGCATGAGGAAGTACTGCTTGCACTGGCCGAACAGGAGGTCGGTGAGCGCCGGATCGATGTCGTCGATCTGCGAGGGCTCCTGGAAGGCGCCGATGAACACGCACCGGTATTTCCTCATCTGCGCAAGCAGCTCCTTCACGAACTCGGTCGCGCCGGGTATGAGAAGGATCCGCCTCAGCTCGTCGAGGAGCATCACCTTGGACTCGCCCCTGGGCAGCGTGAGGATGTGCTGGCGCACGTGGTCGAACACCACGAAGCCCGCCAGGTCCTTGAGCGTCCCCTCAGGTAGCCGGCTGGTGTCGAAGTGCAGGCCGACTCCCCGGACGTCGACGTTGGTCGGCCCGTCTATGAACGCGCCCACGACGCCCCCGGCCCGGAGCCCCTTTGCCAGCTCGGAGGAGAGGAAATCGAGCTCGCCGGCCACGGCGGCGCTGCGGTGGTGGGACAGGCGCCCGTGCCTCATCAGCGAGACGAGCCCGTCGAACCTGGGGTAATCCCCAGCCGAGAAGAGGCTGAACGCCATCGACTCGACGTCGCGGCGGCCCTCCGGCAGGATCGAGCGGCGGACGACCTCGTCCTCGCCGGCCGCCGCGACCAGCTCGCAGGCCGCGGCGGGATCCGCGCGCTCGAGTTCGCGCAGGGCGAGATGGCCGTCGAGGAGGTCGTCGTCCGCCGACCGCAGCCGGTCCGCCGCGATGGCCCGCCGGGCGAGGCCGCGCCAGCGCCCCTCGTCAGCGTTCTTCCAATCCTCGGCGCAGTCCTCGAAGTGGCTGCGGACGTATTCGCCGATGAGGCCCTCCCGCCGCCTGTTCCGGTCCTCGTCCCTCGAGAGCCCGACCAGCTTCATGCAGGTCCTCACGACCCTCGACACCGTCGCCGACGTGAGGGGAAGCCCGAGGGTGTCGAACGGATTTAGGGTGCAGCCGCCCGATTCCCGCAGCACCAGGTTGCGCATCCCGCACAGCTGCGCCTGCGTGACGAAGGCCATGCCCTCCTCCTGGAAGAACCGGTAGGTCCAGTCGCAATCCGACTGGCTCATGAGGTCCATGAGGAGCGCCGATTTCCCGGATCCGTTCACGCCGACGACGATCGAGTGCTGCGGCGTCCCGTTCGGGGTGACCAGGCGGACGCCGACGACGCTGCGCCCCGGGCTGTCGTAGAGGGCCTGGGCCTCTTCGAGGTGGCCCGTGAACGTCGAGGAGATGGGCATCAGGTCGGCGAGGTTGTGATTCTCGACGTAGATGTCCCAGCCGCGGTAGGTGCCGCCGAGATTCCCCGGGATCGTCTCGTAGAACAGATGGCGCGCCTGGGCCGCGTTGTTGACCTGCATGAACTCGGCTCCATCGATTCCCTGCAGGGCCGTCCGCATCGCGAGCGACTTGGCGGCGATGCCGTCGGCGGTGTCGGCCCACACCCGGATGGCAAAGAGCAGGTTGAAGGGAATCGTGACGGAGGAGAGCAGCGAATCGATCCTCCCGTGCCGCAGGCGTATGTCGTTCTCCACCCCGGCGGCGCGGCGATCCGAGAGAAAGGCGCTCAGCTCGTCGATCTCCCTGCGCAGCCGCTCTATCTCGCCCCCGACTGGCAGGGGATGGATTGCGAGCGTGATCGACGCCCCCCGGCTCACGGCGTCCAGGATCGGAAGGAGCATTCCGGGCCTCGTGCCGCGGGGAAGCTCGCGCATGACGAAGATCGCGTGGTAGTTCCCGTCAAAATATAGGAGGCTGCCGCGCTCGCCCCCGCGTCCTGAAGCAAACGCGTCCAGGTCGCTCCTCAGGCAGTTGGCCCGGATCGAGCGGCTCTCGTCGAACCCGCCCATGCCCTCCCCGCCGGCGCCGGAAAACAGGCGGGCCAGGCTCGGATTGAGGAATTTCCTGAGGTGCAGGGCGTGCGCGCGGCTGTCCATCGGCGCCCACCTGCCGAGCGGATGGATCATCGCCAGCATGCGAAGCTGGGAGTCGAGGCCGGACGCGGCCTGGCGCAGGAAGGCCTCGCACGAGGCGACCGAGCGCACGTCCGCGGCGCACAGGCCCACGCACCGCCTGCCGAGGTAGACGTGGACCCGCTCGCGACGGAGGCTGCCCTCGGCGAGCCTCCGCTCGTAGAACGCGCGCCTGACGGCGCAGGTTCTCCGGCACCAGGGAGAACCCCCGTGCTTGCGGCTCGAATAGGCGTCGAGCGCCGCCTCGAAGTCGTCCTCCACGGTCCAATGGACCTGGAGCGAGGCCGACGCCCCCACGAGCGCAAGCAGGTGCGCGTTCTGGCGGCGCAGGTCCAGGATCGTGCGGTTGTCCGCGCAGCGCAGGTCGGGCACTTCGACCACCGCCCCCCGCGAAAGGCAGGTGCGCGCATCGAGCGCCGGCCCCCACCAGAGCATGTCGCGCTCAAACCATCCAACGGGAAACGTCCGGGCCATCGTCCGCCTTTCACGGGCCCCGGCCGGCGGAGCCGGCCGCGCGCATGGGATGCCGAAGGTCGGCCGCGCGCCCCGGCCCGGATGCGGCCGCGGCGCTGACCACGATCCGCGGCAAAAGCGGCAGGCCGCGCCGGGGCGGGTCGGTGAAGTCAAGCCTGAGGTTGAGCACCGTCGCCCAGAGGTCGCCCTTGAAGTGCGGGGGCCTGCCAGCCACGAGAAGACGAAGATAGCCGAACCCGCCGGCGAACGGGAGCGCGGCCACGACCGTCCTCGAGAGCCAGTGGGTCGCGGCGCCGCCCTCGCCCAGGAAGAATTTCAGGGCAAGCGCGAGGCTCAGGATGAGACCGGCGAATAGCGGCCAGAGCGCGTTGAACCCCACTCCCTCGAATCCCAGATAGCCCACCCTTGCCCTCCGGCCGGTGTTGCTCGGAGTATAGGGAAGCACGGGCTCCTCCGGATCAGGGGACATGTCCGTTCGCAATGGCCCGCGCTCACCACGCGGGAAGGCTGCCCAGGGTCCAGACCGGGCTTATGATCCCAATCCTGATGGAGAACCAGTAGACTCCGGCGGAGATGGCGGGTATCCCGATCGCCCAGGCGGCCTCCTCGAGCTTGTCCTGCTTGTCCTGGGCCCTGTACGCGCGCTGCGCGTGCTTGATCCCCTGCCACACGGATCCCGCCAAGCCCAGTGTGAACAGCCAGCCGAGCACGTCGGTCGCCTGGAACGCTGCGGCTAGGAGTGGAGCGGGGGGGTGGAGGTCCATGGTGTTAGACATGTCTATTTATGAGTCTTAATCAAGCTATTTTTCACCGACCCCGCGCCCCTCCACCCGAATCCGCGGCCACGCGGTTTCCCCGGATCCATGCGCTTGGACGCGTTGCCGAGCGCCCGCAGGATCCGGGGCCGGCCGCGGCAAGCATTGAAAAGTCCTCTCCGCGCGGCTATCAGACGCCGAGCATCACGGTGAGCAACGAACGCGAGATCGTCCTAGGTGTCGGGGGTTTCCTTGGTCACGACGCCAATGCCGCCCTGCTTGTCGACGGAAGCCTTGTCGCGGCCAACCAGGAGGAACGCTTCACGCGCCTAAAACACGACGGAAGCTTTCCGGTCCATGCCATCCGCGAATGCCTGGGCATCGCCGGTTTGGCGCCGGGCGACGTCACGGTATGCGTTTTCGCGGAGAAGCCGCTGCAGAGCATCCTCTTCGACCGGGCGAAGCGGCCCGGGAGCGCCGCCACCAGGGCGTTGGGACGGATACTGCCGGAGGACGCGGGGGGACCCTATAACCACAAGGCCCGGTCGCTGCTCCCGCGCGCCCGCTTCCTCTACGCCTGGCATCACCTCTCCCATGTCGCGGGAGCGTTCTACACGGCTCCGTTCTCGCGGGCGGCGTTCCTGTGCATCGACGGCAAGGGCGAGGACTACAGCGCCAGCGCAGGGGTCATTGACGACGCCGGGGCAAGGATCCTTTGGGAGCAGCCGTATGAGAACGGTCTGGGGCTATTCTACACGCTGATCACTCGGCACCTCGGTTTCTCGTCATACGGATCTGAATACAAGGTGATGGGGCTCGCCCCCTATGGGAAGCCCCGCTTCACCAAGGCCCTCTCGAGGCTTTTTTCGACCGACGACCACGGCGGCTTTCGCCTCCACGCCTCGGTGACATTCAGCCCCGCCGTGATGGCCGATTCGATCCAGCTGGTCACGGACGCCTCGGGGGTGCCGACCCGCAATGGCGGGGACCCTTTGGGTCCGGAGCATGTTGATCTCGCCGCCTCGCTTCAGAGGATCTTCGAGGACGAGGTCATCAAGATGGCGCGATTTGTCCGGGCGCAGACGGGCGAACGAAACCTGATCCTTTGCGGAGGATGCGCGCAAAACTGCGTCGTCGCCGGGCGGCTGCGCGCCGAGCGGATATTCGACCAGCTGTCTAATTCGCCCGTCGGAGGCGACATGGGCAGCGGTTTCGGGGCTGCCCTGCTCTACCTGCGGACGGCGCACCCGGGACGCAGGATCGGGATTGACGCCAGGGGATTCTACCTTGGATCGGAGCCCGGCGACGCCCCGGCCGGTGCAGCTCGGTGGCGCATCCCCTACACGGGCGGAGTGCATGAATTCATTGCGGGGCAGCTTGCCGAAGGCCGGACCGTGGGCTGGGTCCGGGGCCGGATGGAGCTCGGGGCCCGCGCGTTGGGCGCCCGGTCGATCCTTGCCGACCCCCGCCAGCCCGGCATGCAGTCGCGCCTCAATCTTGCCATCAAATTCAGGGAATCATTCCGGCCATTCGCCCCGGCAATACTGGCAGAGGACGTGGGGCAGTGGTTCGACTCCTCCGAGGAATCGCACTACATGAACTACACCGCACACCTCCTTCCGATGCGGCGCCGCTCGACTCCCACCTCATTCACCACCCTCAGGGAGCAGCTGGAATACCCGCGAAGTGAGATTCAAAGCGTGGTCCATGTCGATTTCTCGGCCCGGCTGCAGACAGTCGACCCCAAGGTGCACCCTGATTTCCACCGCCTGCTCCTCGCGTTCAAGGCTTTGACTGGCGTGCCGATCCTGATCAATACGAGCTTCAACGTGCGGGGCCAACCGATCGTGCGGACGGCCGCAGAGGCATGGGAATGCTTCCTCAACACGGACCTCGACCTGCTAGTCGTGAACGACGAAGTCTACAGCAATCCGCGCGAACGCAGCCGCGGGAAGAAGATCGCCTGGCTCGCACAGTTTTCGCAGACGGCCTGACCCAGGGCCGCCGCAAATCGATGAGTAAGTATCTTCGCCATCTTGCATTGCGCGCGATCGCGGGAATTCTTCGCATTGCAAGGGCTCCTGCGAGAGGCGGTTGGAAGCGGAGCCGGCGACGGGCGGATGACTTGCGCGGCATGTAGCCACCACACGCTTGCTGAGCCTCCCGAAACGGCGCCTCTGAGCCAGAGTCGGCCGTCATCTTCAGGCGCTGAGGGCTTGACCGTCCCGGGCGCGCGCCTAGAAGGAACGTTCGCAAAACGCGGGTGTAGTATAACGGCTATCACGTGAGCTTCCCAAGCTTGAAATCGGGGTTCGATTCCCCGCACCCGCACCAGATACATAAACTCATTCGGCGGCAATGATTCGCGGTTGATTGAAGTCGGTGACCTATCGCGCTCACACTCCGCGGCCCTGCAGATAACGACGAATTCCGTCATGGTCCCCAACCATCTGCACCTCCAGAACGTCGGCCGAACGCACAAAGACCGCTCGCACCGCGAGCCCAATTCGCACCTCGTACAGACCGGCTCGCAGCTGTCGAACCCCGATTCCCGCGTGGGCGTGCGGCCGCCCGAACACCTTCGGTAGCTCGCGCAAAGCCTCCAAGCAAGCCGCCTGAACGTCAGGAGGGAGCTTTTGGATCGCGGCGCAGGCGCGTCTTGTGAGAGCGACTCGAAGCATGGGGCAAAAAGTCCTCCAGCGAGATGAGCCGCCCATCGCGTCGCTCCCGTTCGGCCTCGGAGGAAATGCGGGCCGCATCCGCGTCCGCCTCGCTCTTCGTCAATCGGTATTCGGTCTCCATGTAATCGGCCGCCGTCACAGCTACAGGGCGGAGGGCGATAATGTCAGCCCCATCTACGATACCGATCTCTTCTCCTCTTTTTGCCCTGCGAAGCCACATGGAGAGGTTCTTCCGGGCTTCGGTCACAGTCAGCGTCTGCATCGGGTATTTATCGCGTCTCGTTGGCGACCTGTCAAGACCGCCATCGACGCTGAAGCCTCTCGGAATTGCGTCCCAGGCATTTGATCTCGCCAAGGGTGCCTTTGCGTTATCCATTCCACATTGCGCAGTGCCGCAAATGGAAACGCACCGTTTCACGGCGTTGTCTGCCAGAAGTCAGGGTAACAATTCCCGCAGGTTGAAGCTACATCGGGGTTCGATTCCCCGCACCCGCACCAATGCTGCTTTCGCCAATTCGCCGTCCGTTCTGATCTGATCCAGAATCCATTACCGGATCGCCCGCGCCGAAACGGAATCGGGCACCGCTGCCGCGCCTAACCGCGCTAACCCAATCCGGCCTCCAAAATGCGTAACAACGCCGTTACCGTTTGCCGTTCGCCTCGCGAGGCCGCTCCCATTGGCTGATCCCACCGGCACTCGCCGGGTGCAAAGGGGAAACGCGCAATGAAAACAACCAACGTGAAAACGCATCGCTTGAGCCGACAAGTCCTCGCGCCGCTAATGGGAATCGTAGCGCTCGGTTGTGGATCGAAGGGAACGTGTCAACAGTTCGACTTCGTACAAACCAACCTCGTGTCCGACATACCACACTTGGCGGCCGTCACCGACCCCGATTTGGTGAACCCATGGGGGATCGTGCATTCACCGACGAGCCCGTTCTGGATCGCCGACAACGGATCAGGACTGTCCACATTGTATACCGGAAGCGGCGCCAAGGTGCCTCTGACCGTGACCGTGCCGCCCCCAGGGGGCGCCCCGGGTCCGTCGGCACCGACCGGAATTGTGTTCAATCCCACGTCCGATTTCCAGGTCGCGGCTTCGAAGCCGGCGCACTTCATCTTCGATACCGAGGATGGGACGATCGCCGCGTGGGCCTCCGGCACCTCAGCCATCCTGGAGGTGGACAATTCGGGGAGCAGCGCGGTCTACAAGGGACTCGCACTGGCCAACAACGGGTCGGGGAATTTCCTGTATGCCTCCAACTTCCACGCCGGAACTGTGGACGTGTTCAACAGCAGTTTCACAAAGACGTCGCTTTCGGGCTCGTTTACCGATCCGTCGATGCCAGCCGGATACGCTCCGTTTGACATACAGAACCTGGGCGGGGACCTCTACGTCACGTACGCGAAGCAGAATGCGGCGAAGCACGACGATGTCGCGGGCCCCGGAAACGGGTACATCGACGTGTTCGACCTGAACGGAGACCTGCTGCGGCGCCTT
>DATNHT010000165.1:0-14393 GCA_035604815.1 Opitutaceae bacterium | reverse complement strand
AGCCGCACCGCGTGTGCTATTTCTGGCACATGGTGGGCAACAAGTTCCTGACCCTGGTCTCCAACATGCTGACGAACCTCAACCTCACGGACATGGAGACCTGCTACAAGGTGTTCAGGAGGGACGTGCTCCAGAGGATCCGGATCGAGGAGGACCACTTCGGGTTCGAGCCGGAGATCACGGCCAAGGTCGCGAAGCTGGACGTCGTCATCTTCGAGGTCGGGATCAGCTACTACGGGCGCACGTACGCCGAGGGAAAGAAGATCGGCTGGCGCGACGGGTTCCGGGCGCTCTGGGCAATCCTCAAGTACAACCTGCGCTGATTACCGCGCGGGCCGGGGCGCCCTGAGCCGCTCCAGGCCGGCGCGCGCATCCACGCAGCCGGGCATGATCCGCAGGGCCTGCTCGTATTCGGCGATCGCCTCCTCGCGGCGGCCGGCCCCCTCCAGAGCGAGGGCGATGTCGCAGTGGAGGGGCGCCGAGTCCGGGGCCGGGCGGACGATGCCCCTGTACTGCGCCAGCGCCTCGTCGAAGCGGCCCATGCGGGCGAGGGCGAGCCCGAGGTTGCGGCGCGCCTCGGCGTCGCCGGGATCGATCTTTAGCGCCGCCTCAAACTGGCCCGCCGCCTCGGCGTGCCTGCCCTCCTGGGCGAGCGCTGATCCGAGCGCGATCCGCGCGCGCGGGTTCGACGGGCGCCTGAGGACCGTGTCGCTCCAGATCGCGGTCTCGCTGCGGTAGTCCCGGTTGCGCAGGCGGGTGCCCATCCCGAGCGCCAGGGCGGCCGCCAGGAACACGGCCAGGCTGCGCCTGCCGAGGAGCGCCCAGGCCGCGCCCACGAAGAGCGCGACGACCCCCGCCAGGGGAAGGTACATCCTGTGCTCGGCCATCGGCTGGAAGGCCACGGGGATCACGCTCGAGGCCGGGGCGAGGATCGCGAAGAACCACGCGCCCGCGAACCCGAGCAGGGTGCGGCGCCGGAACGCGGCGGCGGCGGCCGCGGCCAGGGCGGCGAGGACCATCGCCCACGGAAGCGCCTCGCCGACGCTGCCGACGATGCGGGTCCCGTAGTCGAAGACCAGCGGGTGCGGCCAGGCCGCGAGGAGGAGGTAGTGGACGACCGCCCAGCACTCCGCCAGGCCGTAGCCCCACCACGAGTACCCGAGCCCGAAACCCAGCCCGCGGCCGCGAAGGCCCGCGGCAAGGAGCCAGGGGACGAGCCATGTGGCGGCGAGTCCCAGGTAGAGGCGCCCCCTCAGCCGGAGCGCCTCGCGCAGGCCCGGCGCCACGAACGTGCGGTCATACGCCAGGACGACCAGGGGCGCCGTCACCATGACCTCCTTCGTCGCCATGCCCAGGAGGCACGCGAGCACGGAGACTGGGTGCCAGGCGCTGGGCCCGGGCGCCTGCGCGCCCCGGATGAAGCAGTACAGTGTCAGCAGGTAGAGGAGGCCCATGAGCGATTCCGCCCTCTGGGAGACGTACGTGACCGACTCGGTCTGGAGCGGGTGCACCGCCCAGAGGAGCGCGACGGCGAACGCCAGGAGGACGCGGTCGCGCTCCCGCGGGAACGCGGCGGGCCGGAAGGAGAGGGTCCGCCTGGCGATCCCGAAGAGCGCCAGCGCGGCAAAAACGTGGATCGCCGCATTGGCAAGGTGGTAGCCCCAGGGATTGTCCCCGCCGGCCGCATGGTTGAGGGCCAGCGACAGGCTCACCACCGGCCGCCCGCACACGGGCGAGCCGGCGGGCGGAAAGAGCACGCCCAGCAGGGGCCAGAGGCGGCGCACCGACGGATTCCACGTGATCCACAGGTTGTCGTCGTAGATAAGCGGCCCGGCCAAGGAGCCCTGGTACGCGGCTGCCGTCGCGAGGACGATGCCGAGCAGCGCCGCCCACCGGAGCGCCGGGCCGGACATGTTCGCTTCCCAGGTCACGGATGGAGGCATGCTTGGGTCACCGCGGCCCCGAGTTTACCGGCCGCGGCAAATGGGCAGCGAGGAGATTATTGCCAACCGCGCCCGGCTGTCGTGGCCTTGTGTGCCCCCCCATGATCGCCGACACGCTCGTCTGCCTCCTCCTGGTCCTGGGCGTCGCGTTCGGGCTTTCCCGGCCTATCATCGACCGGTTCGGGCTGGGCCCGGCTGAGACCGTGGTCGCGGGCGCCGCGCTCTCGCTGGTCGCGGCGTGGGCGATCGCCTGGACGGTCTTCACGACCGGCTGCCCCCTCTGGGGCTACTGGCTGCTGCCGGCGCTCGCCGCCGCGGGCCTCGCCCTCGGCTGGCGCGGGGCCGCCAGGCTCGCCGCCGATCCCGCCGCCCGCGACCTCATGGCCGGCCAGCTGATCGTCACCGGCTGGTGCGTGACCTGGCTCTCCTTCGTCAGGAACCACTCCGGCGGTGCATGGATGGGCGACTGGCTCGAGCACTGGCAGAGGGCCCGGTTCTTCCTGCGCGACTGGCCCGGGGACAAGCCGTTCATCGACATCTTCGAGATGCCCGCCCGCCCCCCCCTTGCGAACGTGCTCACGGCCGCCTTCATGCGGATGACGCGGGCCGACTACGCGCACTTCCAGGTCATCATGGCGGCACTGTGCAGCCTCGCGTACCTGCCGATGGGCCTCCTGGCGGGGCGGTTCGGGGGCAGGTCGGCGGCGCGCCTGGCCGCCGTCATCCTCATGGTGAACCCGCTCTTCCTCCAGAACGCGACCTACCCGTGGACGAAGCTACCGGCGGTGTTCTTCATCCTGGCCGGCTTCTATTTCTTCCTCCGGGTGCGAGACGGCGGCGCCCGGTCGGGGGGCGCGGCCATCGCCTGCGCCTTCCTGCTGGGCGGCGCGGTCGTGACGCATTACTCGGCGGGGCCCTACGTCTGCGTCATCGCGCTCGCCTGGGCCGCCGCGGCGTGGCGGCGGCGGCGGGACCCCGGCTTCCTGCGCATGACGGCGGCCGCGGCCGCGGCGGGGGCCTTAGTCCTCGCGCCCTGGTTCGGCTGGTCGGTAGCCCGGTACGGCTGGCACGCCACGTTCCTCTCGAATTCCAGCGTCACCACGCTGGACAGGTGGCAGGGCAGCCACCTGGTGAAGATAGCGCTCAACCTGCGCGACACCCTCATCCCGCCCCAGGTCCGGGGCTTCAGGGGGGTCCTCTTCAGGCAGTCGAGCTGGTGGGGGAGCCTCCGCGACCAGTGCTTCCTCCTGTACCAGATCAACCTGCCGCTGGCGCTCGGAAGCGTCGGCTGCGTCGCGGCCGTCCGGGAGGCCTGCAGGGCGGCGAGGGCGGCGCAGCCAAAGGACCGGGTCTTCTGGACCCTCGCCTTCGCCGGCTTCGTCCTCCTGAGCGTCGCGGTGTATGGCGACCGCGAGCACTACGGGATCGTCCACATCTGCCTGCAGTCGGTCGTCCTGTGCGGGCTCGCCTTCCTCGCATCGAGGTGGAGCGGGCTCGGCCGCGGGTGGCGGCTGGCGCTCATCGCGGGATGGGCGGTCGACTTCTGCCTCGGCATCGGGCTGCAGTTCGCGGTCGAGGACTTCGCGATCGACCGGTGGCTGCGCCCCGGCCTCGGCCTGGCCGAGGTCTCGCGGACCTACACCCTGGTGTCCCAGGAGAACCTCTATGAGAAAATCATCGCCCATTTCGCATATTTTGCAGACATTCTGGCGACTCCTCCAGCGCTCGTGCTGGCGCTCCTGGGCGCAATCCTGTGCATGGCCCTCCTGCGCGCCCGCCGGACCCCGGCGAGTCCCGACTAGACCATGACCGCCCAACGACCGACCGTCGCCATCGTCATCCCCGTGTTCAACGAGGAGCCCGTCCTGCCGGAGCTGTTCGCGCGCCTCGAGGCCCTCTTCAACGCCCCCGGCGAGTGCGCATGGCGCGCGGTCTTCGTGGACGACGGCAGCCGCGACCGCTCGGCTGAGCTGGTCCGCGGCCAGGGCGCCCGCGACCCCCGCTTCGAGCTGGTCGAGCTGTCGCGCAACTTCGGGTTCCAGAGCGCGCTCGCCGCCGGCCTGGCGCACGCGGGCGCCGCGGACGCCGTCGTGACGATGGACGCGGACCTCCAGGACCCCCCCGAGGTGATCCCCGGGCTCGTGTCGGCCTGGCGCTCCGGCGCCGAGGTCGTGCGCGCCGTGCGCCGCTCCCGGCAGGAGACCGGCGTGCGCCGGGTGGGATTCGACCTTTTCCACGCGCTCTTCGGCAGGCTGACGGACATACCGATCGAATCGAACGCGGGGACGTTCGGGCTGCTCGGCCGGCCGGCGCTCGAGGCGTTCGCGCGGCTGCCCGAGCGCCACCGGTTCTTCCCGGGCCTGCGGGCCTGGATCGGCTTCGCGACGGCCGACGTCGCCTACGACCGCCAGGAGCGCGCCGCGGGCAAGCCCAAGCAGACCCTCAGGCGCCTGGTCCGCTACGCCGTGGACGGGTTCTTCAGCTTCTCGTACCTGCCCCTGCGGGTCCTCACGTACACAGGGATCGCCGTGAGCGCGCTCGGCTTCGCGCTCGGGCTCTACTTCATCGCCAAGCGCCTGCTGGGCATCGAGACGGCGACGACCGGGTTCACGACCCTCGTCTCCCTCGTCACCTTCCTCGGCGGGATCCAGCTGATCGGGATCGGCGTGCTCGGCGAGTACCTGGGCCGCATCTACGACGAAGTGAAGCAGCGGCCGATCTACCTGGTCAGGCCGCCGCGGCGCTAGCGACGCCCATGGGTCAATTCCGGCTCCCCGCCCTCGCCGGGCTCGCGGTCGTTGCCGCAGCCGCGCTGGCCCACAACCTGCCCGGGCTCGCCCCCGGGATGCGCGACTGGGCCGAGCCGGGCAACGTCGCCGCCGCGCTCGCCCAGGGCCGGGGCTTCAGCGATCCGTTCGACGGGGGTACCGGGGCAACGGCCTGGGTCTCGCCGCTGCCGGTCTGGGTGGAGGCGGCGGCGTTCCTGCTCTTCGGGGTGAAGACCGCGGCCGCCGCGAAGGCGCTCCTCGTCCTCGCCGTCCTCGGCCTCGCCGGGGCCAACGCCCTCCTCCTGTCGGCCCTCGCGCCGTTCGGGGCCTGGGCAAGGGGCGCCGCCTCGGCCGCCTTCCTGGCGTACTGCGCGCTCCTTCCCGGGGGCCCGCTCGAGGTCCTGAGCGAGGCCTGGCTCGACATCCTGATCTCGGCCGCGCTCCTGTGGGCCGCGCTGGAGACCCGGCGCTTCCCGGAGGGCCCGGGCCGGCTCGTCCTGCCCGCGGTCGCCCTAGCGGCCCCGCTCGACAACGCGGGCCTCGCGCTCTCGACCGGGATCGTCCTGCTCGCCCTCGCCTGGTCCTTCCGCGGGGATATCCGCAGGCTCCGGGTCCCGGCCGCGGCGGCGGCCGTCGCCGCGGCGGCCGTCGGGGGATGGACCGGCCGCAACGCCGTCGCCCTCGGCCGCTTCGTCCCCCTCAAGTCGAACTCGTGGTTCGAGCTCCACCTCGCGAACGTCGACTCGGCCGACGGCCTCCCCAGGATGGAGACCGTGCTCAGGACGCTCCCGTACTTCGACATCGCGCAATTCGAGCGCTACGCGCGGCTGGGCGAGGCCGCCTACGTCGACACGTTCCGCGCGCCGGCGCTCGCCGCCCTGCGCGGGGCGCCGCTGCACTTCGCGGGCAACGTCCTTCGCAGGGCGGCCGACGCGGCCGTGTTCTGCCGGCGCGAGGGCGGCGGCGCATTCACCCGCTTCGGCTTCCGCCAGGAGGACGCCATCCGCCTGGTCGCGTCGGGCGATCTCATCCTCCTCGGCAAGTCCGGCGGCGGACTGTGGGCGAGGATCGACGCGGATCCGGCGGACGTGAGCGCAAGGCTGCACGGCATGGGCCTCGCGGACGAGGGAGCCATCTGGCGCGACTGGGCGGAAAAGCGCCTCGCCTACGACGCGCGCTTCCGGGGCGCGGGCGCGATCGCGACCGGCTTCCTGACGGCCGGGATCCCGGTCGGGGCGCTCCTGCTCTCGGCGCTCCTGCTCGGGGGGCGCCTTGCGCCGCCCGCGGCGTGGGCCGCCGCGATCGGCTTCGGGATGCTGCTTCCGTTCGTCCTCGTCAACCACAACGAGCGCCACCAGCTGCCGCTCGTCGCCATGCAGGCGGTCGCGGTCGGGGCGTGTGTCCAGGCGTGCGCCGGACGGCTGGGGAAGGAGCCCGAGGAGCCATGACGCGAAGGACGGTCCTCCTCACCGCCGCGGGCATCCTCGGCCTGTACTGGTGGATGGCGACAAGCATATCCGACACCGAGTGCGTGGCGGGCGACGAGATCGCGCACCTGACCGCGGGCTACAGCTACTGGAAGCTCGACGACTACCGGCTCCAGCCCGAGAACGGGAACCTCCCGCAGCGCTGGGCGGCGATCCCGCTCCTGCGCATGGACCTCAAGTTCCCGACGCTCGACCAGGCCGCCTGGCGCATCTCCGACGTCTGGGAGATGGGGTTCCGCTGGTTCTACGACTACGGGAACGACCTGCCGGCCATGCTCCGGGAGGGGCGCCGGATGATCGCGCTCTTCGGCGTCGCCACTGGCGCGCTCGTGTTCTTCTGGGCCAGGAGGCTCCACGGGTACAAGGGGGGGCTCCTGGCGGTGACCCTGTTCGCGTTCTGCCCGACCATGCTCGCCAACGGGGCCCTGATCACGAGCGACATGACCGCCACCTGCATGTTCCTGGCGGCGGTGACCGCGTTCTGGGCGATGGCGCACCGGCTGACGGCCTGCCGGTGCGCCGTGTTCGGCCTCGCGCTGGGGCTCCTGTGCGTCGCCAAGTTCTCCGCGCCGCTTATCGCGCCCATGTGCGCGATCCTGTTCGCCGTCCGGGTCGCCGGAAGGGACACGCTCGAGTCGGGCTGGCCGCTGCCCCGGCTGATCGCCGGCCGGATGAGGATCGCCCTTTCGCTCATCGGCGCAACCCTCGCCGCCTGCGCGATGGCCGTCGGCGTCATCTGGGCCTCGTACGGGTTCAAGTACCCGATGTTCCGCCATTTCGAGCCGAACCGGGTCCGCTCGCTCGTCGGATGGGACGTCCTCGAGGACCAGGGCGGGCCGCTGGTGCCCATCCTGCGCTTTGCCCGCGCCCACGAGGTGCTACCCGAGTCCTACATCTACGGGTTCGCCCACACCTACCGGTTCTCCCGGTACCGGAAGGCCTACCTGAACGGCGAGTACAGGAGCACGGGCTATGTCTCGTATTTCCCCTATACGACCGCCGTCAAGACGCCGATCGCCCTCTTCGTCCTGATGGCCCTCGCGGCCCTGTACGCAGCCTCGCTCCGGCGCGATGCCGGGGAATGGCGGGGCCAGCTGTACGACTGGTCCCCGCTCCTCTCCCTGTTCGGCGTCTACTGGTTGTTCGCCCTCACGAGCCACCTCAACATAGGCCACCGGCACATCATGCCGGTCTATCCGGTCCTCTTCGTGACGGCCGCGGGGGCCGCGTGCTGGGTCACGCGGACGACGCGCCGGGCGGGCGCCCTCGTCGTCGTCCTCGCCGCGTGGTTCGCGGCCGAGTCCGTCTGGATCCGGCCGCACTACCTCGCCTACTTCAACGAGTTCGTCGGGCCGAGCAACGCGTGGAAGCACGTGGTCGACAGCTCCCTCGACTGGGGGCAGGACCTGCCGAGCGTGAAGCGCTGGATCGACGAGCATCCCCCAGGCGTGCCCGTGTTCATCTCCTATTTCGGCTCCGGCGACATCGTGTACTACGGGGTCAAGGCCACGCGGGTCGGCGACGTCAACTTTGACGTGAGGGAGAGGAAGGCCCCGGCGATCCTCAAGGGCGGCCTGTGGGTCATCGGCGCGAGCCAGTTCCAGCAGGTCTACACCGAGGCGCGGGGCCCCTGGGACCTGGAGAAGGAGGTCCGCTACCACAAGCTGCTGGACCACGTGGTCGAGCTCGCGAAGTCCGGCGGCAAGCTGACCGCCAACGAGGCCAACACGTTCGAGGAATTCCAGTTTGCCCGCCTCTGCCACTACCTTCGGGCCCGCGAGCCGCTCGTCCTGCTCGACTACACGTTCCTCATCTACAGGCTGACGGACGACGAGGTCATGCAGGCCCTCTACGGGCCCGTTTCATTCTGATGACGCCGAACCGCAAGGCCTGGGCCGCGGTCGCCGCGGCCGCGATCCTCGCGCTGCATTTCGCGATGGCCGTCATGAGCAAGCGGCACGAGAGCACGACGTCCGACGAGCTGGTGCACGTGACCGGGGGCTACACCTACTGGAGGTTCAACGACTACCGGCTGCAGCCCGAGAACGGCAACCTGGCCCAGCGCTGGGTGGCGCTGCCCGTGTGGATCCGGGGGGCCCGGTTCCCGAACATGGACCAGGACTACTGGCGGACGAGCGACGCGTGGGTCATGGGCCATGAGTTCTTCTACGAGACCGGCGAGGACCATTTCCCGAAGCTGATGGCCGCGCGATCCATGACGGCGCTCCTGAGCGTCGCGACCGGGGTCCTCATCTTCTGCTGGTCGAGGAGGCTGTTCGGCTGGGCGGGCGCGTTCGTGTCGCTCATCTTCTTCGCCTTCAGCCCGACGTACCTCGCGCATGGGGGCTACGCGACCTCCGACGTGTGCATCGCGCTCTTCATGCTGGCCTCGATCGGGGCGTGGTGGCGCCATCTGGAGACGCCCGGCGCGGGCAGATTCCTGCTGAGCGCCGCCGTCTTCGGCCTCGCGTGCGTCGCCAAGTTCTCCGCCGTCCTCCTGCTGCCCATGATGGCGCTCTGCGCCGCGGTCCACATCGCAGCGCGCCGGGGCCGGATGGGCGCGGTCGCCCTGTCGGCCCTCGGGCACGGGGCCGCCGCCGTCGCCGTCATCTGGGCCTTCTACGGGTTCAGGTACAGCGCCTTCAACCCGGCCCTGCCCCGCGCGGACCAGTTCATCGAGGCGTGGCCCGAGATGTACGCGCGGACGGGCGGGCCCGGCCGGGTGATCCATTTCCTCGCGGGAATCCGCGCCCTTCCCGAGGCCTTCCTCTACGGTTCCGCGTACGTCGTGCAGGCGGCCCAGTCCCGCAACGCCTTCCTGAACGGGCAGTACAGCGTCACCGGCTGGCCGAGCTTCTTCGTCTGGGCGTTCGCGCTCAAGACGACCGTGCCCTTCATGATCGCCTCGGGCTGGTCCCTATGGCTCGCAGTCCGGGCCAGGGTCCGGCCCAGCGCCGGGAAGGGCGCGCGCTGGGAGGGCCTCCTGCCCCTCACCCCACTCCTCGTCCTCCTCCTGATCTACTGGGCCTCGTCGATCCTCAGCCACCTCAACATCGGCGAGCGGCACCTGATGCCCACATATCCCGTGCTTTTCATCCTGGCGGGCGCCCTGGGCAGGTGGTTCACCCGGCCCGTGAAATGGGTGGCGCTCCTGGCCGGGGCCCTCGTCGCGTGGCACGTCGCCGAGTCGGTGTCGATCGCCCCCCACTACCTCGCCTACTTCAACGAGCTGGCGGGCGGGCCGGCCGAGGGCCACAACCACCTGGTCGACAGTTCGCTCGACTGGGGCCAGGACCTGCCCGGCCTCAAGGCGTGGCTGGACAGGAACCGGCGGCCGGGCGAGACGGCGTACCTCGCCTACTTCGGCACCGGGGAGCCCATGTACTATCGGATCAACGCCAAGCCGCTGGCCTTCGTCAACGGCTTCCACGAGGAGGAGCCCTACGTCGCGCTCGGCCCGGGGCTCTACTGCGTCGGGGCCACCATGCTGGAGCAGGTCTACAGCCTGTACCAAGGGCCCTGGACCGTGAAACTCGAGAAGGAATACCAGTTTCTGCGGTCGTTCGAGCCGATGTTCCAGGCCTATTGGTCCGATCCCGCGGCCCGCGCCAGGCTCGAGCGCGAGGTGCCACCCGACAAGTGGATCGCGAGCCGGGACAACTTCCAGCATCTGCGCTTCGCCAGGCTCTGCTACTGCCTGCGCGCGCGAAAGCCGGACGCCACCGTCGGGTACTCGATCCTCATCTACCGGCTCACGGCCGACGAGGTCGCCGCGGCGACCGCCGGGTCGCTCCACGACTGGTCCGCGCTGATCGAGCGGAGCGCGGAGGGGACGGCCGGCCGCTGATCGGGCTTCTTCACTCCCTCCGGCTCAGGGTCGATCGACTCGATCCTGCTCAGCCGGTCCAGCCGGGCCCCGAAGCGCTTTTCGGCGATCTTCTCAAGATGGTAGCTGGCCGGCATCATGTCCTCGGGGTCGACGCCCATGTCCCCCTCCGACGACGTCGGGCGGATCGCCTGCGACACGAGCACCTCCCTGAACGTCTCCTGGCCCATGTGGTAGCGGATCTCCTCGCCCCGCTGCGATCCCACCGCGCTGATGATGGTCTCGATGTGCCACAGGACGAAGGGTATCGTCGACTTGTTCGATATCAGCAGCACGGGGCCGGGCCGCGACTCGATGATTCCGTGCTCCCACTCTATCTCCTGCATGGCGAGGTTCTGGTCCGTGTAGAGCCGCCGCGCGATTGCGGGCACGGCCCCCGCGAAGATCCAAAGGCCGAGCCCCGCCGCCGCGATCCTCAAGGCCGGGACTCGCCGTTCCTCGAGCCCCCTCACCAGGGCCGCGGCGAGCACGCTGAAGCACAGGCACATCGGCAACGCGAAGCGCGAGGCCAGCAGGTCGTTGAACTTCGCCCACCAGTAGAAGAGGAGCACGACAAAGTGCCCGGCGACGCCGGCCCCGAACGCGACCCCCGCCAGCACGGCCGGCGGGAGCTCGGGCCTGGGCCTGCGCAAAAGCCACAGCGACGCGCAGAACAGGAACCATCCCAGGCCCGCGAACCCGATCGCCGAGAGGTACCATGAGTTGGCAAGCTCCGGCCCGCTGTTGAAGAGGAACGCGAAGTCGCCGCGCAGGTTGCTCTCGACGTTGGACGCGCTGAACGCGGTAGTCCGCCCCTCCTGGAGCTGCCAGAAGAGCGGCGTCGCCGCGAGGACCCTGCTGTGCCAGGCGTACGGGACAAGCAGGAGCGGCGCGATGATCACCTGCCACGGGAGGATGACCCGCCTCGCCCTCGCCCAGCCCGCGGCGACCACGAATGCCGTCGGCCCGACGAAGATGATCGACTCGTAGCGGCTCTGCGTGAGGAGCACCGCGCCGAGGACCAGCAGGGCGAGCCTGTCTTCCGTGGGGACGCGCAGGTAGAGGACCGCAAGGCACGCGACCAGGGCGAGCATGGTCAGGTTGTGCAGGTCCATCCCCGCTCCGGTCGCATTCTGGCCGAACAAGGGCATCGTGGCCATGAGCCCGACGGCGAGGATCGCCGGGCCCCGACCCGCCAGCTCCCGGGCGAACCAGTACAGGAGGCCGAGGAGCGCCGCGGCGCAGGCCACGTTGAGGGCGAATGCGTTCGCGATCCGGTAGCCCGTGAAGTCGTGCACCAGGGACACGAGGAACGGGAAGAAGTACGGGCGCTTGTCGAGGAACGTGTCGATCGTGAGCCATGTGCCGCCGATGTTGTACGCGCGCAGGATCGTGCTCACCTGCTTCGTCGCGTGCATCTCGTAGGCCGTGCCCTGGATCACAAACTCGTCGAACAGGATCTTGTGCTTGAAGGGGTCCGACCAGACCGCGAAGAGGAGGCCCGACGCGATCGCGACACCCGCCGCCCCTGGCCTTCGGATCCACCCCTTCCATACGTCCTGCCTCGAGCGCGCGAACCCCCAAGCGCAGAAGACGAAGAGCGAGAACACCCCAAGGATGTAGTAGTAACCCCAGTTGATGATCAGGTGGCCCGCGGGAATGGTGGGGATCGCGAAGTATCCGGCCCAGAGGGCAAGGACCCCGCACAGCGCAAAGAGGAGGATCCTTCTCAAGGGAGGCGCTTGAAGAACGTCTCGAGGTAGGCCTGGCGCGCCCTCTCTATCTCGGCCTTGTCCTTCGGGACAACGTGGTCGGGCTCTGGCCTGGTGAGCACCGTCTTCCCGTCCCGGATTTCCACGAGCCGGCTTATCCGGGTCTGCGTGAGCGTCATCAGGCGCTCGGCCCTGACGGGCTCCAGGATGTAGTCCGGGGGGA
This sequence comes from Opitutaceae bacterium, assembly GCA_035604815.1. Lineage (GTDB taxonomy): Bacteria > Verrucomicrobiota > Verrucomicrobiia > Opitutales > Opitutaceae > Palsa-1447. Next base: position 2,395 of record DATNHT010000165.1, on the reverse strand, counting down.
GCTCGTCGTCCTCGCGCACCGTCATCTTGCCCGTGTCCTGGTCGATGTTGTACCGCTGGAACACGTAGATGTTCGAGAACGTGTGGTTGCGCATGAAGTACACGAGGTCGGCCCGGCGGCTCCTCGCCGCCTCGGTGGTCGTGGCGGAGACCTCGTGGGCGATCCAGAGGATCGAGTCGTTGTCGATCGCCAGGTAATCCTTCCGCGGCTGGTCGGCGATGAACTGGCGCCGCCACGCCGTCTCGAGGCCCGCGAGGTACTCCTGGTTGTACGCATGCGCGGCCATCGACGGCACGCCCTGCGCCATGATGCCGAGGAGCGCCACCGCCAGGAGCGCCTTGACCACCTGGGGCCGCGGGAACTGCTGCAGGACCGCGGCCACCGCGACCACCATCCAGAGCTGCGTGGGCAGGCTGAGGCGCCGTATGATGGCGTCGTCGAACTGGCCCCAGAAATAGCACATCATGAGGCCGAACTGCAGGGCGAACCCGAAGGAGAAGAAGACGGTCGCGATCGAGATCGGCGGCTCGCTCGAGAGCGCCCGCAGCCGCTTCGCAATGAGGAGGACAAGGAAGAAGACCGCGATGATGCCGAGGGTCGACAGCACGTATGAATTGGGCTGGTCCGTCGGCTTGCCGTAGAAATAGCCGAGCGCGTGCTCGAGGTTGTTCGGCGTGCCCTTCGGGCCCGTCCCCAGCACGTAGGTCAGCGAGAACGGCTTCGAGAGGCCGGGCTTGCTGAAGAGCTGCCACGCCGACGCGCGGATGCCGAAGATCCGGTTGTGGAGGGCGCAGTGGATCATGAGGACCGGGGCCACGATGACCGGCCAGGAGAGGATTGCCCTGCCCTCCCGCCGCCACACCCAGAGGATGATCGCCGCGACGGGCAGCAGGAAGATCGCCGACTCGTACCGGACCTGCGCCATGAGCAGCGCCGAATAGCAGAGCGCCGTGAACGAGGGCTCGTCGCCCCGCTCGATGAACCGCGCGCCGAGGAGCATCGTCGCCAGGATCATCACGAGGTTCAGGAGCTCGAATCCGCCGCCGGTCGCGTTCTGCGCGAGCAGCGGGAGGCCCGCGAAGAGAGCGACCCCGAGCCAGCCCGCCATCCGGCCCGCGAGCTTCCGGCACGCGGCGCAGACGAGGCCCAGGAAGACAAAGGTCAGGATTGCGTTGACGACAAAGGCGTTCTCGGGGCGATAGCCGGTGAGGTCGTGAAGGATCGAGACAAGGAACGGGAAGAAGAGCTGCCGCTTGTCCATGATGCCATGGTAGACCACGAACGCGCCCTGGATGTCGCCGCCGCGGTCTGGCGAGAGGACGGTCCGGCTGAAGTGCATGCTCATCGAGGTCCCGACGAGCATCACCTCGTCCATCACGATCTTGAAGCCGAACGACTCGTGGACGATGAGCACGAGGCCGCCCAGGCCGACGACGGCGAACGACGCCCAGTCAAGCCGGCGCCACCCCCCGCCGCCCAGGCCGGCGAGGTCCCCGCGGAACGCCCGCCACAGGGCGCGCACGTACAGGATGAAGGCGGCGAGGACGCACCAGTAGCCCGCGTCGGTCACGATCCCCAGGGCCATCCGGTTGGGCACCGCGTAGAAGCCCGTGAAGGCGGAAAGCGCGGCGACGAGCGCAAGCAGCCGCACGCGTCGGTCGGCGAGGACGGGCGCAAACGGCGGACCATTCATGTGTCGATGGTTTCGGGACCCAAAAAAGCCGCCCACGTTATGCGGGCGGCTTTGACTCTGGTGATTACTACCCGAATGTCGATTACGGGGAGTAGGTTATCGTGCGCGTGCCGGCGACGGACGTGATCGTGATCGTAGTCCCCTGCGAGAAGCCCTGGGGATACGTTTCGTTCGCGACCGAGTTCAGCGCCTTCACGTAGGACGTGGGTCCGAGCAAGTCGGAGAGCGTCACCGTCGAGACACCGTTCTCGAGGTAGTACTGGTCAGCGCCTGCCGAGATCTGGCGGGCGTTGTTCAGCACGGCTTTGTCTTGCGAGTTTGTCCGGACCTTTTGGAAGGCAGGAATCGCCATTGCGGCCAGGAGGCCTATGATGACGACCACTATCATGATTTCGACAAGGGTGAAGCCCTTGGTGTTGTGACTGAGTTTCATTTGGTCTTTATTTGGTTATGTTTTTTATGATTTACAAATCGCGGTTGATCGCGATTCGAACGGTGCATTTTCCTCCCGCCCCATTCCTCCATCAAGATAAAAGGTCTGTTAATACGTAGTTGTGCTCATTTTGCTAATGAAATGCATAACTCCGTAACCCGTTACACGTTACAGGCATTTGCCGGCAGGAAACCAGGGAAATCGAGCGGTCTACGGCGAGTAGGTGATCGTGCGGCTGCCGGCTACTGACGTGATCGTGATCGTCGTCC
>DATNHT010000164.1:0-11249 GCA_035604815.1 Opitutaceae bacterium | reverse complement strand
GGTTACCTCAAGCGCTACAGCGTGATGTCGAATTTTGACCACAAGATCTTCGGCAACAACCTTGTGGGTTTTGGCAACGTGATTGCGTCGCACACCTATACGTGGTCCTCGCTCAACGCCCAGCCGGTCGTCCCGTACCTGGAAGATCCATGGATCGACGTCAATGTCCTGGGGTATCCCTCCTCCCCGCCTCCTGCGGGCGTCAGTTATGTTCCCGTCACGGCGCCGGGCAATCCGTTCTCCCAGACATTCCTCGATCAGAACCAGGCGTTTCCCGAGTCGCAGCCTGGATACGGGGACGGCGCCGGCTATGAGATATTGGCGCGCGCCCGCTTTCTGGCGTACCCGCGGCTCTACCAGAACGACTCCGATCTCTACCGGATCGTGGGTGGCTTCCGTGGCGACATAACCGAGGACCTCCACTGGGAGGTGGCCGCCAACATCAACCGCTACACCCTCAACTACACGAATCCCGGCCTGATCGACACCAATGCGATGATTGCCGCCCTGGGCGACGGGCAGATCAATCCCTTCGCGATAACCCAGGCCCCCGGCGCCTTCACCGGCGTCATCGGAACGGCGTTTGTCAACATGCTGAGCACGCTCTATTCGTACGACGCCAAGGTCACCGGCACGCCCTTTGACCTACCGGGCGGCAAGCTCGGGTTTGCCTTGGGCGTCAGCTATGTGCGCGAGGGGCTCTCCGCCCACCCGGATATCAACAGCCTGCCCAATGCCACCGGAACCACGCAGGGCTGGTCGAATGCGACCACCTTCAAGGATTTCTCCGCCGTCCGCGACTTCACGTCCGGGTTCGCCGAGGTCAGCGTGCCTGTCACGGGTTCCAAGCAGAACATACCGGGCGCATACTCCATCAACATCGACGGCGCGGTGCGCTACGACTCCTACAGCGGCAACGTGGGATCCACCACCGATCCCCAGGTCAACTTCAGCTGGGAGCCGATCGACGACCAGTTGAAGCTCCGCGCCTCGGCGGGGAAATCGTTCATTGCTCCCCAGCTCTTCGAGCTCTATGGGCCGGTCAGCTCCGGTTCAACGACCTCCATCACCTACAACGTGTACAACGGGGGCGGCGCACAGAAATCGAACCAGTTCAACCAGACCGGTGGATCGAATCCGGACCTGAAGCCCACCACGGCAAACTCGTGGACGGCCGGCTTTGTCTATACGCCGAAGGCGGTTGCAGGCCTGTCGTTCACCGTGGATTATTCGGACATCTCCATGAAGCAGATCGTGGGGACCGTCCCGTCGCCCACGGTCATCCAGAGCGTCGAGACACTCGGAAGCGCCTCGCCTTATGACGGATTAGTCCATCTCAACAGCCCCACCGGCAACCTGCTTACCGCCCCGGGCGGCGTCAGCAGCCACTCGCCGCAGCAGATCTATGTTGTCGCCAATCTTGTCAATCTGTCCGGCCAGAAGGTCAACAGCACCGACTTCACCTTAGACTACGTCAAGGCGTTTCCGGGCGTCGGGAGGTTCGATCTCACGTCGGTCTGGACCTGGTACAACAGCTACAAGCTGGAGATCATCCCGAGCGAGCCATTCTACGAGTACACGGGCACGGCGTCGCAAAACCTGGGCACCGTTCCAAAGTGGCGCACGACCACGACACTCGACTGGTCGAACCATGGCGTGGACGCGTTCGTCACCGGCACCTATGTCTCTAGCGTCACCGACGTCGGCGTGGGTGGCGACGACCAGTTCGGCCTGGAGGGCGTAGCGGCCTTCACGGCGTTTGACCTGGGCCTTTCATACGACTTCAAGGCGCTGCACGCGAGCAAGTGGCTCGACGCCCTCAAGGTGACCATCGGCGTGAACAACGTGGCCAACAAGCTGCCGCCGGAGGCGATCAATGCGTTCCCGAACACCAACGCCGATGTCGGCACATACGACGGCGCGATCGGCCGCATGTACTACGTCAACGCCAAGTACAGCTTCTGAGGCGCACGCCTGAGAATAGCCTCGTGACATGGCCCGGCCTTCTGGCCGGGCCATTTTCTTTCTCCCGACGGGCCCGAATCGGCCGACAGGCTGGCTACCGGGCAAGATCGGCCCTTGCGGAGGCCGCGATCGGCCGGACTCCTGCCTTCTACGTCCAGTCCAGCCGAGGCAGGCCCCGCATGGGTGCCCGGGTGCCGAGGACGATCCTGGTCCTCCAGTTCCGCTGGCGCAGTGTCTGCCACCCGTCCGTCACCTCGACGTGGCTGACCGCCGCCTGGCCGACGCCGCGCACGGCAAGGCGCAGCACGGTGCCGGCAGACGCCACCGGAACCGTGAACTCCCGGCGGATCCTTGCCCGCGGGCGGGCGGCACGGGCGCGGAACTCAATCAGGTAGCGGGAGCCCAGCTCGCGCCAGGCGCCGTCCGGCCGCTGCTCCTCCACAACGACCCTCTGCAGCGCCGGCGCAAAGTTGTGCACCCAGAACCGCAGCTGCCATGCCCCGCACACCGGGGTCGCCCGCCGGATGACATCCGGCCGGCGGACCGCCCTCCTGAGCCAGTCCAGCCAGCGGGCCAGCCGGCCGGCGTCGGCGTGCAGGACGGCCTCGTTGGGCGCCGGCGCGCGCCGATCGCGCGAGCGGTTCCACATGGCCCGCGCCGCCCTGCGGCCCGGGCCGAGGGCGCTCCGGAAGGCGGCGGCCTCGCGGCGCATGGACGCAAGTTTTCCGGCTGCTTCCCGGGCCGCGCCCCGGCGAAGAAGGCGGCGCAGCTGGAAGACATCGCGCGCCGCCTTGCGGACGAAGACGTCTCGGTCCGCCAGATAACGCCTGAAAGCCACGCTGGCTGCGAACGCGGCCGGCATCCCGATCGTCGACAGGCGGCGAAAGAACCTTTGCCCGGCCCTGTACGGTTCCAGCGATTCACGGCCGGCAAAGGCGTCCCAGCGTTCGTTCATCTGCCAGCGGGCATAGCCGCAGAACGCGTGCCTGTCGCCGGCAAGGAGCCGCGCTGCCAGTGCATGCGGATGTCTTAGCCCGTAGACCCGCTCGAGGCCCCCGGCCAGCATGGCCGCGGCGCCGTCGGCCCCTGGCTTGAGCCAGAGGGACGCCGCGGCGGCATCCACGACCGTGGTCGTCTCGATTGCCAGCCGATTCGGCTCCCAAGACGTGACGAGGAAGCCGCCCGCGCCCACGGCCGAGCATCGGCGCCACCAGGAGCGGATGTTCGCGAGCCTCTCGCCGAACACGGGCAGCGGCTCGTGGCGGAACGACCCGTTCATCGGGCATCCCCAGTACTCGATGCCGCGCGCCTTGAGGGCCGGGGCGAGGTCGTATTCCGCGAAATTGCGCAGCTCGATTCTCGGCAGCCTCCCGAAGGGATAGTAATACCAGTCGTAGGCGATTGTGCCCGGGGGAAGGTGCGCGACGGCCCCCGGAAGGAGGGCCAGCATGTCGGCCCAGAGGCCGAGCCGCAGCCGATGGGCGCCCGCGACCCCGCTCAGCCGCCGCACGTAGCGCCCGAAGTGGCCCGCGACGCCGATCTCCCCGATCTCGGCGATGCTTGAGGGATGCCGGCCGAGGTCGAACGACTCGTCAAGGCCCACGTGCACCTTGCCGGCCGTGCAGAAGGGGGCGACGTCGCGGATGAGCGCGTCCGCCACATCCAGGATCCTGGGATGGACGGGGCACACCTGGCCGCGCTCGAGCGGCGAGCCGTCGGGTGCCCGGAGCTCGTTCAGGTCGCGAAGCTCCGGCACCTTGATCAGGTACTGGGTGTGGCCCAGCAGGTTGACGATCGGGACGACGCCGATTCCGACGCGCGCCGCCTCGCCCACGAGCCGTGCGAACTGCCTGCGGCTGTAGGCATCCCTCCGGGCGACCCCAGGAAGGCTCGGGAACTCGACCGCGTCCTCAAGGTGGAGGTAGAGCTCGCGGTAGCCCCAGTCGGCGTACCGCGGGAGCTGCGCCTGCAGCCAGTCGACCCGCTCCACCTGCCGGGCAAGATCCCACTGGAACGCCGGGATCACTTGAGGCGCTCCCTCAGCCAGGCGAGACCCCCGGCCTCGTCCGTGAACACGCCGTCGAGCTGGGCCTCGAACGCGGCGTCAAGGACCGGCTTGAATTCCGGCCCGGGGCGCCGGCCCATGGCGATCAGGTGGCGGCCGAGGATGATCGGCCTCGGGGCCGCAGCCTCGAGAGCCAGCAGCGAGGCGCGGGCGCGCAGGCGCCCGACGAGGGCCAGGATTTCCGGCGACGAAAGCGGGGGGCGGCCGAGCGCATCGGCCGTCATGACGACCGCAAGGTCGTCGATCGTCGCGGGCGAGAGCTTGCGCGCCAGCCGGCGGACCTGGGCGTCGGAAAAGTCGCCTTCGTGGCCGTGGTGGTGGACAAGGTGGTGGACGACCAGCGCCCGCACGGGGGGGGCGAGCTCGGCGGGGGCCCCGATCCGCCGAAGGAAGGAGTCGGCCGCGGGGCCGCCCGCGGACTCGTGCCCCGGGCTCACCCAGCGCATCGCCCCGTGCTTCTGCGCCCGCTCGGTCACCGGGGGTTTCCCGAAGTCGTGGGCGAGGACGGAGAACGAGAGCAGCCGCCGCCGGGCGGCCGGCGACGCGATCCACTCCCCGAGCGACACGAGCGCGTCGAGGCAGTGCCCCGTGTGGTCCATGACGTCTCCCTCGGGATGCCAGTCGGGCTCCTGCGGCGTTCCGCGCAGGGCGGCGACCTCGGGGAAGTGGTGGACCCAACCGGTCTGCTCCAGGACCTCGAGCCCCCTCGAGGGCCGGACCGATTCTAGGGCCCACTTGTCCCATTCGCCCCAGATGCGCTCCACGGGAAGCTCGGCAAAGGCCGGGGCCATTTCGCGGCAGAGCGCGGCCGTCTCGGGCGCGATCCCGAAGTCCAGGCGCGCGGCCAGCTGGAACCCGCGCAGGACCCTCAGCGGATCCTCCGTGAACGCCGGGCTCGTGTGGCGGAGGATGCGGGCGCGCAGGTCGGCCTCCCCCTTGAACGGGTCGACGAGGGCCCCGGTGAAGGGATCGATCGCGATCGCGTTCACGGTGAAGTCGCGCCGCGCCGCAGCCTCCGCGTCGCCGAGCTTGGGATCGGGCTCGACGGCGAACCCCCGGTGGCCGGCACCGGTCTTCGATTCCCGCCTGGGAAGGCTGAAGTCGTATTCGGGGCCGGCGCCGGCGCGGACCTTGATGACCCCGAAGCTGCGGCCGACGACGTCGGTGGCCCCGAAGGGCGCAAGCGCGCGCCTCAGGCCCTCGAAGTCGACCCCCGCCACCTCGATGTCGAAATCCTTGGGAGAAAGCCCGAGGAGCCAGTCGCGCACGCCCCCGCCGACGAGCCTCGGGCGGCCGACTCGGCGCACGGCTTCGAGCATCGCTCGAAGGTCTCCGGGAAGGGGAGGAACGCCGTCCATATCCGCCCTCCGTGGTCCGCCCTCAGGCGGCGAAGGCCGCCAGCGCGGCGAACAGCCATCCCCCGATGAGCGCGGCCCCGCCGAGCGGAGTGGCGGGCCCGAGCCAGCGGGGGCCTCCCAGGGCAAGCGCGTAGAGCGACCCGGAAAAGAGCGCGGTGCCCGCGATCCACAGGCGGACCGCCCAGGCCGCGCACCGGCCCTCCGGCCTGGCCGAGGACCTGAGCCATCCCGCAAATCCAAGCAGGGCGGCGGCATGCACAAGCTGGAAGCGGGCCGCCGTCTCCCAGGCCTCCAGCGTGCCCGCGGCCTTGAGTGCCCCGTGCAGGGGGTGCGCGCCCGCGGCGCCGGCGGCGACGCCGGTGGCCCCCACGATGCCGGCCCAGACGAGCGCGAGGCGGTGATGCACGGGGGGGATCGTTGCAAATTCCTGCGCGGAACCAAGGCTCAAAACAGAGGTTGACACCCCTGTTTGCTGTCCATGGTCTAACCCTCTTTTCCCATGAAGACGTTTCTCGCGAAGAAGGAGACGGTGCAGCCCAAATGGTATCTCATTGATGCCGAAGGGCAGGTGCTGGGCCGTCTCGCCGTGAAGCTGGCCAACATCATCCGCGGCAGGAACAAGGCGACGTACACGGCGCATGTCGACACGGGCGACTACGTTGTCGTCATCAATGCCGAGAAGGTCGTCCTGACGGGCAGGAAGGACGACAGGAAGGAGTACATGGCGTTCTCCGGCTTCGTCGGGGGCGAGCGCTACCGCAGCCTGAGGCTCATGCGCGAGAAGCGCCCCGAGTTCATCATCATGCACGCGGTCAAGGGAATGCTCCCCAAGAACCGCCTCGCCGCGAAGATGCTGACGAAGCTGCGCGTGTTCGCCGGGATGAAGCACCCCCACGAGGCCAACAACCCGGTGAAGATCTCCGCCTGAATCCGACCATGAGCACCCCCCCCCCAGCCAACGTCTTCACCGGGACCGGCCGCCGCAAGAGCTCGACCGCCCGCGTGCGGATCACCGACGGCAGCGGCAAGCTGCTCGTCAACGGCCGCGCGTTCGACGCCTACTTCTCGCACGACAATTTCTCCAAGCAGGCGTACGCCCCGCTCCTGACGGTCGACCTTCGCGAGAAGATCGACGTGACCGCCAATGTCACGGGCGGCGGGGTCTCGGGCCAGGCCGGCGCGGTCGCTCACGGGATCGCGCGCGCCCTCCAGAAGATGAAGGCCGAGCTCAGGCCCGCCCTGAAGAAGGCCGGCCACATCCGGCGCGACCCGCGCGAGAAGGAACGCAAGAAGGCCGGCCAGCCCGGCGCCCGCAAGCGCTTCCAGTTCTCGAAGCGCTGATCGGGGCCGCTGTCCGCTTCCAAAGCCGCCGCCGGATTCCGGCCGGCGGCTTTTCATTTCCTGCTGGATTTTAGGCGGATACGAACGGATTGTACGCGTTCCATGAAAGTCGGCATCGTAGGCGCATCAGGCTATGCGGGCGAAACGCTCGTGAAGCTTCTCCTCGGGCATCCCGCGGTCGAGCTCGCGGCCGTGACGTCGCGGACGCATGCCGGCAGGCCTCTTGCGCAGGTGATCCCCTCCGTTAGGGGGATCGACCGCGGGATGAGTCTTGTCGCGTCCGACGCGGCCGCGCTTGCGGCGGGTGACATCCCGCTCTTCTTCCTCGCCCTTCCCCACGGCGCCGCGGCCGAGTTCGCGCGGGCGCTGGTCGGCGCGGGCAAGCGCGTCATCGACCTGAGCGCGGACTTCCGGATCTCGGACCTGGCGACCCACGAGAGGTACTACGGCAAGCACGCCGCCCCGGACCTGCTCCCGCACGCGCGCTACGTCCTGCCCGAGCTGACGGCGCCCGATTGGAAGACGGGCGCGAAGATCGTGGCCTCGCCGGGATGCTACCCGACGGGCGCCCTCATTCCGCTCGTGCCGCCGCTGCGCGACGGGGTCGTCGCGCGCGAGCACATCGTCGTCAACAGCTTCAGCGGCGTCAGCGGCGCCGGCCGGAAGGTCGAGGAGGGCTACCTTTTTGTCGAGCGGGCCGAGAGCGCGAAGGCCTACGGGCTCGTCAGGCACCGCCACCTCGCCGAGATGGAGGAGCAGCTCGCGCTCCACACGGGCGCCAGGACGGTGATCCAGTTCAACCCCCACCTTGCGCCGATGCGCTGCGGGATAGCGACGACGATCACCGTGCCCGCGGCGCCGGGGAGGTCGGCCGAGGCGCTCTACGCCTCCTGGCGGAGGGCCTACGCCGGCGCGCCCTTCGTCCAGATCCTCCCGAGCGGGGAGACCCCGGACACCGCGCACGTCGTCGGGACCAACCGGATCGACATTTCCGGCGTCCACGACCCCCGCACGGGCAACTTCGTGATCACCTCCGCCGAGGACAACCTGATCAAGGGGGCGGCGGGCCAGGCCGTCCAGACGATGAACCTGTGGCTCGGATTCGGCGAGACGGCCGGGCTGCTCTGACCGGGGCCCCGTCCCGTCAGCTCCTGTAGTCGGCGTTCTCGCTCACGTACTCGTGGGTCAGGTCGGCGCCCAGCACGACGGCGGACGCCCCGCCTGGCCGCCCGAGATCGATCTCGACCTCGACGCAGCGCTCGTGGGCCGGGAAGTCAACGGGCGGGCTGTGGACCCCGTCCTTCGGGGGGGCGCCCGCATAGAGCTCCGCCGCGCGCAGGTGGGCGACGAGCGCGGCCTCCCTTTGCGGATCCAGCGTGAACGCCCCCGCAGAGAAGATCTCGACGCCCCCGAGCGCCAGGCGCAGCCCGGACAGGTCGGTTCCCGGCGCCTGCGAGCCCACGTGCTTGCCGACCGCCTGCACCAGACGGCCCACGTTGGGGTCGTTGCCGGCGACCGCGCACTTGAACAGGGGCGCATTGACGACGGTCTTCCCGAGCGCGCGGGCCGACGAGACGTCGGGGGCGTTCACGACCGAAACCCTGATCACGTGGCGCACGCCCTCGCCGTTGCGGACCACGTCCTCCGCGAGGTCGCCGCACACGCCAAGCAGCGCGCGCTCGAAGGCGGCCGCATCCGGGCAGGGCACGCGTCCCGAGGAGACCAGGGCCACCGTGTCCGACGTGCTCGTGTCGCTGTCGATGCTTATCGAGTTGAAGGTCGGGACGACCGCGCCCGCGAGCATCCGGCGAAGCTCGGCCCTGGGGACGGAGACGTCCGTCAGGAGGTACACGAGCATGGTGGCCATGTTGGGCTCGATCATGCCGGCCCCCTTTGCGATCCCGACGATCGAACCGGCGCCCACGGCGGCCCGGCGCACCTTGGGATAGAGGTCGGTGGTCACGATCCCCTCGGCCGCCGGCAGTATCGATCCCCCCGCGAGGGCGCCCACGGCGGCGGGAAGCGATCGCACGATCGCCTCGACGGGGAGGCCCCAGCCGATGACCCCCGTCGAGCTTGGAAGCACCTCGGCCGGCGAAAACCCCAGCAGCCTCGCCGTCTCCGCGCAGACCCGCTCCGCTGCGGCGACCCCGCCGGGCGCGCAGACGTTCGCGATCTTGTTGTTCACCACGATCGCCCCGAGCGACGGGCCGTCGAGCCTCTGGCGGCCGAGGACCACGGGGGCGCCCGGGAAGGCGTTGCGCGTGAAGACCGCCGCGAAATCCGGCGAGGGTCTGTCGAGCGCGATCAGGGTCAGCGTCATCCTGGCGGGCTTGCGCACCTCGGCCGGCGTGAAGTCGAACCGCGCCGCGCCGACGCGGAACCCCGAGGGGAGCGCCGACTGCGCCTCGAGCCACGCGCGGTGCGACGCGCGGTCCGCGAAGGTCAGGTGCGTGCTGGGCATGAAGGGAGAACTGTGGGTGCGGGGCCCCGGAGTGAAGCCGATATTTTTGGGGCGCCCCTCAAATTGTTGTGGAATGGACGAAGCGGGTGTTGTAATGGTCGCGAGAATGCCTTCGATACGCACGTGCGCGCAACGCCATCTGTCTCCCACCCGCCATCCGCGCGGGTCCCGCGCGCCTTTAGATGAACGTTGAAGAGGTCACCGCGAAGGCCAAGGTCCTTCTCGAGGCTCTGCCCTACATCCAGGACTTCAGGGGCTCCACGATCGTGGTGAAGTACGGCGGCAGCTTCATGGACGACCCCGATCCGGAGGTCAGGTCGCGCGTGGCCTACGACATCGCGTTCCTGGCCGGGGTGGGGATAAATGTCGTCGTCGTGCACGGGGGCGGCCGGGCGATCACGAAGGCGATGGAGGACTCCGGCCTCAAGGCGAGCTTCGTCAAGGGGCTGCGCGTGACCGACGAGGACACGATAGCGATCGTCAAGAAGACGCTCGACGACGTTGTGAACCGGGAGGTGTGCGAGGCGCTTGCGGCGGCGAAGGCCCGGCCGAAGGGGCTGCCCGGCGACAGCGTGCTCGTCTGCCAGAAGCTCGCCGTGGACGAGGACGGCAACGCGCTCGACCTGGGGTTCGTGGGGGAGGTCACCGAGGTCAAGGTGAAGCTCATCAAGAAGGAGATCGCCGACGGGTTCGTTCCGGTCATCTCGCCGGTCGCCGAGGGCTACGACGGGAAGCCCTACAACGTGAACGCCGACCTTGTCGCCGGCCGCGTCGCGAGCGAGCTGCGGGCGCGCAGGCTCTTCTACATGAGCGACGTCGCTGGGCTCCTCGCCTCGCCGCCCGATCCCGCCTCGCTGATCTCGACGCTCAAGACAAGCCAGGTCGAGGAGCTCAAGAAGAAGGGCGTGATCGACAAGGGGATGCGGCCGAAGGTCGCGAGCGCCGTCCGCGCGCTCGAGGAGGGCGTCCAGCGCGTCCACTTCATCGACGGAAGGCTCGCGCACAGCCTCCTGCTCGAGATATTCACGGACGAGGGCATCGGAACCGAGATCGTCAATGGCTGAAGGCCCACCCATGGTCCGCACCAGCGCGGCGGAGATGTACGACGCGCACGTGCTGAAGAACTACGCGCGCGCCCCGGTGACGATCGTGCGGGGAAGCGGCTCGAGGGTCTGGGACGACCAGGGCAAGGCCTACCTCGACTTCTCGTCGGGGATCGCCGTGACCTCGCTCGGCCACTGCCACCCGAAATGGGTCGCGGCCGTCCAGCGCCAGGCCGGGGAGCTCGTGCACACGAGCAACCTGTTCCGCAATCCCAACCAGGGGGAGCTCGCGCGCAGGCTCGTGGGATACGCCGGCCCCGGGCGCGTGTTCTTCTGCAACAGCGGGGCGGAGGCGGACGAGGCGATGATCAAGCTGTCCCGCCTGCACGGCGCGCGCAAGGCGGGCGCCGAGGCCAAGTGCTTCAAGGTGGTCTGCGCGAAGCAGGCGTTCCACGGCCGGATGTTCGGCGGCATGAGCGCGACGCCCCGGGAGAGGGTCCAGAAGGGCTTCCGCCCGCTCGTCCCCGGCTTCGTCTTCGGCGACTTGAACGACCTCGAGGGCTTCGCGAGGCTCGCGGACCCGGACACCGCGGCCGTCCTCGTCGAGACGATCCAGGGCGACGGGGGAATCAATCCCTGCACGGCCGAGTTCCTGGTCGGCCTGCGCAGGCTGTGCGACGAGCGCGACCTGCTCCTCATGCTCGACGAGGTGCAGTGCGGCACGGGCAGGACCGGCCGCTTCTTCGCGTTCGAGCACTCCGGAGTCCGGCCCGACGCCATCGCCATGGCCAAGGGGCTCGGAGGCGGCTTTCCCATCGGCGCCATGTGGGTGGGGGAGCGCGCGGCCGACCTCTTCCAGCCGGGCTCGCACGGGTCGACATTCGGGGGCACGCCTCTAGCCTGCGCGGCGGCGCTCGCGGTCCTTGACGTCATCGAGCGCGAGGGGCTCCTGGCCCACGTCGCCCGCGAGAGCGTGCCGTGGCTCCAGGAGCTCGGCCGGCTGGCCAGGGACT
>DATNHT010000163.1:0-28369 GCA_035604815.1 Opitutaceae bacterium | reverse complement strand
CTTCCTGACGATGTCGGGCATCACAATCGGCGTTTTCTCGGTCATCGGAGTCATGACGGCCGTTTCCGCACTGCGCGGCTCGATCGAGACCGGCCTCAGCTTCCTCGGCTCTAACATGTTCCAGTTTTCGAGGTTTCCGGCCTTCGGAGTCAACGGAAACGACGAGCACAAGTACCTGTCGCGGCGCCGCGTCACCCTCGACCAGGCCCAGCGCTACATCGAATTCATGAGGGGCACCGCCGACACTGTCTGCCTCAAGTCATTTGCTAACGGCAACCCCCTCGTGCAGGCCAGCTACAGCGGGCACAAGACGACCCAGGGTGTCACCTTTGGCGGCACGAACCAGTATTTCCTCAAGGCCAACCAGTTCGAGATCGGGACGGGCCGCAACATCACGCCCGACGATGTGGATCTGATACGCCCTGTGGCGGTTATCGGGCAGGAAATCGTCACCAAGCTTTTCCCGTCGGAAAACCCGCTGGGCAAGGTCATGAAGGCCAACGAGCACACCTACACGGTGATCGGCACCTTCGCCACGAAGGGTACGATGTTCGGAGGCAGCGAGGACAACATCATCATGATCCCGATCACGCGGTTCCTGATGGATCTCGGGGCCGAGAAATATTCGGTTAACATCGCGACCGAGTCGCCGTCGCAGATGGTGTACAACGCGACGATGGACAAGGGCATCACCGCGATGCGGGTGGTGCGGGGGCTTCGCCCGGACCAGGACAACGACTTTGAGATCTATTCGAATGACACCCTTGTCGCGGCGTTCGCGAAGATCGCCGACGTCGTCAGTTCCGGCGCCTTCATCATCAGCGCGATCGCCCTTCTCGCGGCGGGCGTCGGGATCATGAACATCATGCTCGTGAGCGTCACGGAGCGCACCAAGGAGATCGGGGTCCGAAAGGCCGTCGGCGCGCGAAAATTCCTCATCCTCACCCAGTTCCTCGTCGAGTCCGTCGTCCTCTCGGTGACGGGGGGCCTGGTCGGCATCCTGCTGGGCACGATAGCCGGCGACGCGCTCGCGTCGCTGCTTTCGGCGGAGATCGTGTTCCCGTGGGGCTGGGCGGCGGCGGGAGTGATCGTGTGCTCGGCGATCGGCATCGTGTTCGGAATGTACCCGGCATGGAAGGCCGCCTCCCTCGACCCGATCGAGGCGCTGCGCTACGAATAGGGGGCTGCCGGGGGCCGCGCCGGGCCCTAGCCGCGCCGGATCTCCGAGCCGGTGAAGCGGATCTGGATCCGGTAGACCTTCTTGGTCCGGTTTCGGACAAGGCCGGTCTTGAGGTCGACGTGCTCGGGGATCTCGATCCGGTTGAGGTCGACGGCGGCGTGGTAGCCGCGCTCGGAAAAGATGTCGATCAGCATGGCCAGGGCGCGCGGATCATCGAGCATGGGATCCTCCGTGTTCACGAGCGCCGTGCCCGAGATCGCATGGCGCAGGATGATGGGCATCATCTTTCGCTCGATGAACCCGGCCACGCTGTTGAACAGATCGCCGTGCTCCAGCTCGTAGGAGTCGAGCCGCCTCACAAGCTCCTGTCGGGCGTGGACGACGATTTCGCTCGCGACGGGAATGCCCCTCAGGCGGTCGACGGTGCGCGGGTCCAGCTCAAGGGTGCTCTGGTACTCGAGCTCGCGAAGGATGTTTTCCTCCACCTCGGAGATCGGGCCCTGGGCGTTGACAAAGTGGTAGTGGAAAATCTCCTTTAGCTCCTGGAGAGCATCCCAGGTCTGCTCCTTGAAGACCCGGTACCTGCGCTCAGCCAACGTCTTGTCGAAATCGGTCGCGCGCTCCTCCATCAGCTGGCCTATGCCAGTCCGGCGCACCTCCTCGTTCTGCGCCCGCACCTCGAGCCCGCGCTTGAGCTGGCGGGCGACGCTCGTGGACTCGTCCACGAACAGCACCATGACGTGAACGGTCGGCTGGCGGAAATGGATGCCGAGCGGCGTATGGTAGAACTCCCGCCTGAGCTCGTGCATCTTGTCCACCAGGAGCTTGAGGCATTCCACTTGCACCTTGGTGCGGGGGAAGCCGTCGAGGATGACCCCGTCCCGGTATTCCGGATGGAGCAGGCGGCGGAAGAGGAGGTGGATCACCTCGCGGTCGCCTACCATGCTGCCCGCTTCCTTCAGGCGGCGGGCCTCCGGAGAGTCGAGCACCGCGCTGATCACGATAGGATCGCAGGTTAGGCCGCGGGTCTTGCCTATGAAGCGGGTATTCGTTCCTTTGCCTGCGCCCGGGGCGCCGCCGAGGAGAAGGATCTCCTTCGGAAAGCGCAGGCGCTCCCGGCTGAACTCGGCCTCCAGGCCCTGCCACACGGACTCGAAGATGATCTGGGCGTCCTTGATCTCGAGGTCCGTTATGCGTGCGGTGGCCGGCGCCGGGGCGCGGGTCTCCGGAGCGGGCTTTGCGATTTCCTGCGGCATTGGGGTTTGCGGGACGCTCTTCGCGGCCCTCGAAGAGGGCAAGCCTTCAATGGGAACCCGAGTGCCGATATGCGGTCGAATCTGTGTGCAATCCCGGTGGGCGAAAGCTCGCGGGAGCACCTAGTTGAAGCTGGACCTGGCGGGGTCGCGCGAGCGACCCCGCCTTGTTTTCCGGGGTTCCCGGCGGACCCCCTTGCCCCTCGCGCTCTTCGACCGCCGAGCGCCGAACGTCCCTGCGGGCGCGCCAGGCCGCCGCAAATGCGCGGCAGCCGCCTGCCGGCGTCTTCGCTTGTCTCGATTATCCGTCGATTCGCGGCATTTGGGCGACGTTTCATCGCAGAAGCGTATGCGCCTGCACCGGTCCGTCGCTTTGGATAGCCGGCAAGCAAGCACAGCTCCAAGCCTTGGAGCGGATTCAAGCAAACCAAACCTGCCACCATACATGCGCTCACTGCGAAAATTGAAATTCGCGTCCGCCGCCGTCCTTGGACTCGGCGCGGCGCTCCGCCTGCCTGCCCAGACCGTCACCAGCACCGCGGCGCCGGCCGCCGACCAGGCTCCGGCTGGTGAGACCCAGGTCCTCGAGAAGTTTGTCGTCACGGGCTCGAACATCGCAAATGCCGACGAGGCCCTGGCAATACCGGTGGCGGTCGTGTCTCCCGGCGACATCCAGGACAGCGGCGTTGAGACAAACCTCCTGGATGTCCTGCGCAAGGTTTCGCCCGCCATCACCGGAATCGGCGGCGAAAACGCCACGGTCGCCACCGCCAACAACTATGGCGGTTCCTCTGTCAACATCCACAACCTGCCGACTCTCGTCCTGGTCAACGGCCGCCGCCTCGCCTATGATCCTGCGGACGCGGGCGGCGGGGTCGAATTCGTGGACCTGAACACGATTCCCTTCTCGGCCGTCGATCGCATCGAAATCCTGAGCGACGGGTCCTCCGCCATCTACGGTGCCGATGCGGTGGGCGGTGTGATAAACGTCATCCTCAAGAAGGACTACAACGGTTGGCAGGCTGACAGCCACTACGGGGTCAGCGACACCGCCGGCCATTATGCCGAGCGCCGGGGCGACATAGTCGGCGGGGTGAGCAACGGGAAGACTTCCGTTACCGTGTCGCTCGAATACAGCCAGAGCGATCCGATCTTCGAGAGCGAGCGCCCGTACACCAATCCCTTCTACGCCACGACCTACATTCCCGGCATCGTCGAGATCTTCAGCCTTGCTCCCGGCTCCACCTACGACGAGGCCTTCCAGCTCGGGTCCGGGCTCAATGCCCCGCCAGGCGGCGGCGCCTATACGATGGCCCAGTTGGTCGCCATGGGCATCTACAAGGACCTCGGCAGCTTCAACGACCCCGGGGTGCTTTCGGGCGTGGAGCATTTGCTCAACCTGGCCCAGAAGGAGACCCTGCAGCAGGCCGACAAGCGCGAAAGCGCCACGGTCAATTTCGACCACAGGATTTTCGGGGACAAATTGGACGGGTTCGGGTACCTGGTGTTCTCCCATACGAACACCTGGTCGGGATTGAACGCGCAGCCGCTTTTCCCGTACGTCTCTGATCCGAACTCCGACTTGGGCTTCACGGGTGTGACGCCGCCTGCGTCCGGGACGGAATACGTCCCCGTGAGTGCGCCCACCAACCCGCTGTCCCAGGCCAGCCTTGACCAAGGCCACACCGACGGGTCCGGGGGCTACGCCTCCCTGGTGCACAACCGCTTCGTCTCCTATCCGCGCCTATTCCAAAACGATAGCACATCCCTCACCGTCGTGGGCGGATTGAAAGGCAAGATCAACGAGAATTGGGACTGGGAAATGGCGGCGGACCTGAGCCGCTACGAGCTCTTCTATACCAATCCCGGGGTGCTCGACACCAACAACCTGATCGCGGCCTTTGTAAACGGCACGATCAATCCCTTTGCGATTGCGCAGGCGCCGGGGGCCCTGAACGGGGTTCTCGGCACGGCCTTTGTCAACTTTGTCAGCACGAACAACACCTATGACGCTCTCCTGCGCGGCTCGCTGTTCGCGCTGCCGGCGGGCAACGTTGCCTTCGCCGCGGGCGCTTCATTTTCCAGGCAAAACCTCACCGCCGTCCCAGACAACAACACGGCCAACAAGCTCTGGGTCGATTCGCCGACGGTGCTGCCGTTCGACCAGAACCGAACCATCGAGTCATTCTTTGCCGAACTCGAGATCCCCATCGTTGACAAGAGCCGCCCACTTCCCGGCATCTACGCCATGGCGCTCGACGCCGCCGAGCGCTACGACAATTACAGCGGGCATGTCGGGGATTCCAAGGTGCCCAAGGTCAACGTGAAGTACCAGCCGTTCGACAGTCAGTTCACTCTGCGGGCGAGCGCGGGCAAGTCATTCATCGCCCCCACACTGTATGACCTGTACGGCCCGACCACCCAGGGCTCGTCGAACCAGATCACGTACACGGGCGCCAACGGGGTGCAGTATAACAACGTGCAATTTCAGGCTGCAGGCGGCTCCAATCCCGACCTCAAGCCTTCCACGTCGTCCACCTGGACCGCGGGCTTTGTGTACACACCCAGGTTGGTCAAGAACCTGAGCGTCACCTTTGACTACTACCAGACGGTCGAAAAGGGCGTGGTCGGCACGGTGGATCAGACGACTGTAATCCAGAGCGTGGAGAACCTTGGCGCGGCTTCCCCCTATGCCGACCTCATCCACTTCGGCAGCCCCACCGGCCCTGGGCCCAGCGGCGACGTCGCCGGCCAGATCAGCTCGAAGCCGCTGGCGGAGACCTACATCGTGGCGCCGCTGATCAATATAGGCGCGGAGGCGATCAAGGGCTATGATGCCTCGGTCGAGTACGTTGTGCCCACGGCCAGCCTGGGCCGGTTCGAGTTCAATTCGACGGTTACGGTCTACGACAGCTTTCTCATCAAGGTTTTGCCGACTGAGAATTACTACCAGTACGCGGGTCACGTCTCCACCACCGAGGAGATCGTCGCCGGCCAAGGCGGCACGGTGCCGCGCTGGAGAACGTACACGACCGTCGGGTGGCGGGAAAAGGGATGGAACTTTGTGGCCGCGCAGACCTTTGTCCCGTCGGTTACCGATATCGGATCGGGCGGCTCCAACTCGAGCCCACCTCTGCGCGTGGCCTCCTTTGACGAGTACGACTTCGCGCTGTCCTATGACTTCGGCTCGTTGAAATGGAACCACTGGCTGGACGGATTGACCGTGCGAGCGGGCGTCAACAACGCCTTCGACTACGAGCCTCCGGTGGCCCCATATAATCTCCTGAACACCCTTGCCGACGTCGGCGAGTACAACGGCGCCATCGGCCGGATGTTCTTTGTCGATATGTCGTACAGATTCTAAGGCACCCGGGACGTGCCCCGGCCCGGGCGCGCCTGATGGACGGTGAATGACATCCGCCACCGCTTCGGAGCCCGCACGAGGCGTCGCCGGCCAACGGCAAGGGGTGACGGCGGGGGTCGGCCCGGGCCCTGCCCGGGTTCCGGAGGGCCGGACTCCACCGGCACCGCCGTCGAGATCGTTCTCGTAGCCGGCGCCCGATGGCACAAGACCTCCCCCGTGAGAACCCTGCGCCGCATTCTCCTTCTGGCGTTCGCCTCGGCGCCGTTTGCCGTCGGCCACGCCGCCGCGCCCGCCCTGGAGGATGACGGGATGCAGCTCTACTATCTCGTGTTCCTGCGGCCGGATCCCGGCCGCAGGCACATCGAGCGGGCGGAAGGCGAACGCATTCAGTCCGCGCACATGGCCAACATTCAGAAGATGGCGCAGGACGGCGTCCTTGTTGCCGCGGGGCCGATGGACGACCAGCCAACGACGATCAGCGGCATCTTCGTCTTCAGGGCGGAGACGCTCGCCGAGGCGCAGAGGATAGCGGCCCTGGACCCGACGGTCGCAGAGAGGCGCAACACGGTCGATGTCCATCCCTGGCTGGGGCCGAAGGGGATCGGCGCGGCCTATTTCAGGTGGAAAAAGGAGGACCCCGGAGGGAAGGTCGTGATGGCGGCCCACGCGTTCTTCATATTGAGGCGCGGCGCGGCGGGCGGGAGCGATCCGCGGGCTGACGGGGAGCACGCGAGGTTTGTCGACTCGCTTCGGCGCGCCGGCGCGCTCGCGGCCGCGGGCTGGATTTACGGGGATCCGGACCTTTGCGCAATCTGCGTCTTCAAGACGTCCTCAGCCGAGGAGGCGAAGCGGACAATTGGACAGGATCCCGCGGTCCAGTCCGGGCGGCTCACGGCCGAGTTCCATACGTGGTGGTGCGCCGATCGGGTCCTCCCGTGGTGACGCGAGCGTCTCTTTGTCATTGGCCCGCCGCCCCCGCCGGACCAGTCTCGCGGGCAACAAGCCATGCGAGTACTCATTGTCGACGACGAGCCCTCGATCCGCAGGACGACGCGGATCGCCGTTGAATCCTCGGGCCATTCCGCGTTCGAGGCGGCGAACGCCGCCAAGGCGGTAAAGGCCGCGGAGGACGAGGGATTTGACGCCGTATTCCTGGACCTCAAGCTCGGAGCCGACGACGGCATGGAGGTGCTCGGGCGCCTGATGAAGGCGCGGCCGGCCCCGGCCGTGATCCTGTTCACGGCCTACGCGAACATAGCGACCGCGGTCGAGGCGATGCGGCGCGGCGCATTCGATTTCATCCCCAAGCCCTTCACGCCGGACCAGATCCGGACGGTGCTGGCGAAGGTCGCCAAGGCGCATGCGCTCGAACTGAGGGTCCAGGCCCTGGAGAGCGACCTGGAGTCGGGCGCGCCGCCGGTCGACCTGGAATCCGACGAGCCCGCGATGCAGCGCGCGCTTCAGATAGCGTTCAGGGCGGCCGAGACACCTGCAAACATCCTGATCCTTGGATCGAGCGGCACCGGCAAGAGCGTGCTCGCCCGCGAGATCCACAAGCGCAGCGCCCGCCGTGACGCGGCTTTTGTCACCGTCAACTGCCCGAGCCTTTCGAGGGAGCTCCTCGAGAGTGAGCTTTTCGGCCACGCCAAGGGCTCCTTCACCGGGGCCTTTGCCGAGACAGCCGGGAAGGTTGCCGCGGCCGACGGGGGCACGCTTTTCCTTGACGAGATCGGCGAGCTGCCGATCGAGATCCAGCCCAAGCTCCTCAGGCTCCTCCAGGAGCGCGAATACGAGCGCGTCGGGGAGGCCCTCCCGAGAAGGGCGGACGTGCGCGTCATCGCGGCCTCCAACCGCGACCTCGCGGCCGAGGCCAGGGCCGGCCGCTTCCGGGAGGATCTTTTCTACCGGTTGAACGTGATCGCGGTCGAGCTTCCCGGTCTGCGCGAGCGCCCGGCCGACCTCAAGCGCCTGGCCGAGGGAGCCCGGCGGTATTTTTCCATGCGCGCGGGCAAGGGCCAGATCGCCTTCTCGCAGGCGGTTTCCAGCGCCTTCGCTTCCTATGCTTGGCCCGGCAACCTGCGCGAGCTGCGCAACGTGATCGAGCGGGCGGCCATCCTGGCGCCGGGCGACACCATTGAGCTCACGGACCTGCCTGAGGAATTCTCGGCAGCCTCCGAGCCCACGGTCGCCGTGGGCGCGCGCGCCACCCTGGACCAGCTGGAGGCCGAGCACATCCGCCGGATCGTGGCCACCTCCCGCAGCCTTGAAGAGGCCGCGCGCACGCTGGGGATCGATCCCGCGACCCTGTACCGGAAGCGGGCCAAGCTGGGCCTGCTCTGACCCGCGCTCCGGGCATGCTCCGAACCCGCCTCTTCCTCGGACTGCTGCCGCTGGTCCTGGTCCTTGTCGCCACCGGAGCCTACGCGATCCGCATCTGCCGCGAGCTCGCCGGCCCGCTGCAGCGGGACCTGGTCTCGAACTACCGGGCGGCTCTCGGATGCCAGGATATGCGCACGTCCGCGACGCTCATGTCGAACGCGCTCGCGCTCGTGTCGGCCGCCGATCCCATCGGGGCCCGGCGGGACCTCGACGCGCATCGCGCGGCGTTCACCCGGGAGCTGATGGTCCAGTCGGCCAGTTCGGCCGCGAAGCCGAGGGAGCGGCTGGTCGAGGGGCTCGACGCGGCGTTCCAGGATTTCTCGTCGAGGTGCGACAGGATGCTTGCCGGGGGCGGCTCCGCCTCGCTCAGGGAGGTCCGGGCGGACGAGGCCTCGCTGTACCGGGTGCTCAGCGCGATCGATAGGCTGACCGCCAGTGACCACGCCGCCGCGCTGGAGACCGAGGCGCGGGCCGAGCAGCTCGCGGACACGGCGGTGCGCGTCCTTTCGATCGCCATCGTTGCCGCCGTCGCACTATCCGCCATTCTTGCCTGGTTCGTGGCCGCGTCGCTCCTGAGGCCGATAAAGGCGCTCACGGCCTCCGCGATCGCGCTCGGCGAGGGAAACCTCGACATTCAGGCCCCGGAATTCTCGCGCGATGAACTGGGCAGCCTCGCCCGGTCATTCAACACGATGGCCGCGCGCCTGCGCGCGTACAGGGAGGCCACGCTCGCCCGAGTCCTGCGAACCCAGCGCACCATGGAGGCGACGCTCACCTCCGCGCCGGATCCGCTCTTTGTGATTTCCAGGGAGGGCGGCTTCGAGGTGCGCAACCCCGCCGCCGAGGAGCTGTCGAGGCTGCCGGAGTTCTCCGGCGGGCTGCCCGCGGCCCTCGCCGAGCCGCTTGCATCCGTGCTCGCGACGAACGAGCACTACCTGCCGACAGACTACGGGCGGGTGGTGACGTTCCGGGTTGGAGGCGAGGACCGGCACTTCCTCCCGCGAATCCTCGCGATCGGCGACAAGCTGACGGAGTTCAAGGGAGCCGCTGTCATCCTGCAGGACGTGACGAAGTTTCGCCTCCTGGACAATGCCAAGACGAATCTGGTGGGCACCGTCAGCCACGAGCTGAAGACCCCGCTCACGGGCCTGCGCATGGCCGTGTACCTCCTGCTTGAGCGGACGTTGGGCCCGCTGACCGCCCCCCAGCGCGAGATGCTCGAATCGGCGCGGGACGACGCCGACCGCCTGCTGAGGATTTTGGACTCACTGCTCGATCTCACCCGTCTCGAGGCGGGCGCATCCGCGCTCGAGCGCCGGCAGATTCCCGTGGACGAGCTTCTGCGCGGAATCGCCGACGAGGCCCGAGCGTTCATATCCGCGGCGGGCCAGCAGCTCGTCGTCCGCGAGGAACCCGGGCTGGGGAAGGTTAACGTCGACCCGAGCCGCATCCGGCACGTGTTCATCAACCTTCTCTCCAATGCCTCGAAATATTCACCGGCTGGCGGGACGATCACGCTCGGCGCGGCCCCCGCGCCCCTGGGCTTCGTGCGTTTTTCCGTCCTCGATGAAGGCGGGGGCATCCCGCCGGAGGCACTCCCCCACGTTTTTGACCGGTTTTACCGGGTGCCCGGCCAGTCCAAGGCCGGCGCCGGCATCGGCCTGGCGATCGCCCGGGAAATCGCCGTCGCCCACGGCGGGACGATAGGATGCTCAAGCGCGCCCGGCGGCATGACGGAGTTCCACTTCCTGGTTCCCGCGGAATAGCGGCGCCGTCCCGGCGGTGGGGCGCTCTATTTGTGCCCCCCGTGCCTCACGATGTCGTATATAACGTAGAACCCGAAAAGCGCGGAGATCAGGTAGCCCACGGTGCCCAGTGCGGAAAAACCGAAGAGCCGCGGTCCCTCGCCCGAACGGACGATGAGGGACGAGCCTATGATGAGGGAGCCCACGATCACACCCAGCGCGATCTGGTTCGCGGCCTTCCGAATGGCGCCCTGAAGCGGCTCCAGCCCGCGATGCTGGAGGTTGACGGTGAGATTGTCGTGCTCGAGGCGCCTCGCGAGCCTGCGCAGCTCCAGGGGCAGTTCCTTAAGCCCGAGCAGGCTGCCCCTCAGGAACTCGCCAACGTTGCTGAGCATGATTCGCGGGCTCCAGCGGTCGCGCTGCATCTGCTCGAGCACCGGCCGGGCGTACGATCGCAGGTCGAAAGACGGGCTGAGGGCCCTTCCGACCTCCTCGATCGAGAGCACGGCCTTGGCCATGAGGGAGAAGTCGCGCGAGAGGAAGATGCCGTTGGTGCCGAGGATGAAGAGCAGCCGGAGCATGACCCGACCTAGCTGCTGGCGCCCGATCGCGAAATTGAGCTCCTCGCGCAGCGCGAACATCACCTGCTTCTCCATCTCCCTCAGGTCGGGCCGCGCGTCCGAGGGCGCCAGCTCCGCCGCGATCCGGACAAGCCGCTCGGCATCCTGCTCGACGGCGGCGATCCAAAAATCCGCGAGAGCGTAGCGCAGGCGCCGCGTGAGGTGGCCGGCCATACCCCAGTCGATGAACGCGAGGCGCCCGTCGGCGGCGACGATGACGTTGCCCGCGTGGGGGTCGGCGTGGAAGAATCCGTCCACGAGGACCTGGTGGATGAGCGACGTCGCGCCGCTCGCCGCAAGCGCCTCGAGGCGCTCCGCGGGCAGCGCGCTCTCACCCACAGGGGTGCCCTCGACCCATTCCATGACGAGCACGCACTCGGAGCTCAATTCCCTGACTATGGCGGGCGCGAACACCCGGGTGGCGTAGGGATTGATCGCGTTGAAATATTCCTGGTTGCGGGCCTCGTGCCGGAAGTCGAGTTCCCGGAGCACGCCCTTGCGCACCTCCTCGACGATTGTCGGCAGGTCGTAGGGCCGGAGCGCGACGCTCCTGTGGTTCAGCTGGCCCGCGATCCAGCCGGCAAGGCCGAGGTCGATTTCGATTGTTCGCTTGATTCCCGGCCTCTGGACCTTGACGGCCACCTCCCGGCCGTCCGCGCGCAACCTTGCGCGGTACACCTGGGCGAGCGAAGCGGACGCGGCCGCGGTCTCGTCGAAATCGGCAAACAGCTCCCCATGCGGACGACCGAGAGCCTCGTCGAGGACGGGCCTCATGTCGGAGAAAGGCAGCGCCTTGACCCTGTCCTGGAGTTTCCGCAGCTCGAGGATCAGCGTCTGAGGGAGCACGTCGGGCCGCATGCTCAGCAGCTGGCCGAACTTGACGAACGCCGGCCCAAGCTCCTCGGCGGCCATCCTTATTCGCTCGTCGGTCGTCCGCGGATGGGCCGGATGCGGCAACATGTTCCGCCAGACGCCCGGCGGGGCGCCGGCCTGGTGGAGCAGGTCGGCAAACCCGTTGCGGGCGACGATGGAAAAGATCTCCTTGGCCCTCACCGCGTGGGCCAGGAGATCGAAGGGCTTCACGGCTTTCCGCGCTTCGTGCCGGCTGCCGCCTTTCCCTCCAGCGCCCTGATGCGCGCCTCGAGGGCCTCGATCCTCGCCAGGTGCTTGTCGCCGGGGATTGCCAGCAGGTCGCGGATCGTGTCGCCGAGCTTCGCGCTCGCGCTCTCGAATTCGCGCCGCCCCTCCTGCGCTATCTTTTCCGCCATTGCCTGGGCGTCAGCCGCGCTCACCTTGCCCTGCCTGACGAAGTCCTCGAGACCCGCCTGGACCTTTTCCTTCGTCACGACTGCAGCTCCTACTCCCGCAAGAAGTGTCTTTTTGATTGAGTCGATCATAGGGGGCAAACGTAGCCGCCCCTTGCGCCGCTTGCAAACGGCATCAGGACGCGGCCGGCGCGACGGGTTCCGCAAATCCCTCGCGCACGAGCGAGAGGAACTGTTCGGCTCCCCGGGTCTGGTAGCGCTGCATGTGGCGCAGGACCACGATCTCGCGGACCGGCTCGGCGTCCGCCAGCGTGATGTAGACCAGCGAATCCGCATCCTCGGCAGAGCGCGCCCCGCGCGGAAGGATCGATATTCCGGCGCCTATCCCGACGAGCGCCTTGACCGTTGCAATCTGCGCGCAGCGGGATCCGATCCGGGGTTCGAAGTTGTTTTCGCCGCAGAAGCGCCTCACCTGGGCCGCGAGCGAACTGGAAGAGCCGAGAAGGATGAAGGTTTCATCGGCAAGATCCGCGCCTATCACGCGCTGCTTCGACGCCAATGGATGGCCTTTGGGCACAACAAGGATAAGGGGTTCCCGCCAAAGCGCTTCGACCTGGATATTGGGATCTGCGACCGGTCGCGCGACGATTGCCAGGTCCAGCTCACCCTCGAGCATTTCCCGTAGCAGCGTAATCTTAAAATCCTCCCGGATATTGACTTGAAGATTTGGAAAGCGTTTTCGACAACGGGTGATCAGCGTGGGAAATATGAATGGGGCGAGAGTCTGTATCGCGCCCACCGTGATCTTTCGTTCCAGGGATGGGTGGTCCTCCAGCTGTTTGGTGGCGCCTTCGACCTCAAAAAGGATGCGGCGGGCACGCTCAAGGAAGACAATCCCAGCCTCCGTCAGGACGGCCTTTCGGCCCATCCGGTGGAAAAGCTTGTGGCCGAGCTCCTTTTCAAGTTTTATTATTTGCTGGCTAAGAGATGGTTGGGCGACACTGGAGCGGGCGGCAGCCCGAGTGAAATTCCCGGTGTCGGCGACCGCCGCGACGTAGCGGAGTTGGCTTAGTTCCATAGGTAAAACCTATTACAGGCATAGGTAACTGCAACTACCATTATCGCTTGGAGCCTGTATCATTATCGGTCCCTTGCTCACGGGAGCAGGGGCTTAACCAAGGATACAACATATGAAAACCAACATCATCCGTGCGGCCACCCCGGCGATTTTCGCCATAGCCGCCATCTTGCTTTCTTTTCGTTCGTTCACGGCGGATACCCTCATCGCAGGATACTTCTGCG
The DNA here is from genome assembly GCA_035604815.1 of Opitutaceae bacterium. GTDB lineage: Bacteria > Verrucomicrobiota > Verrucomicrobiia > Opitutales > Opitutaceae > Palsa-1447. Next base: position 15,261 of record DATNHT010000163.1, on the reverse strand, counting down.
TTTTGGGTCTGGGCGCCATTCTGGCGCTCGACTACCGCCTGAGCTGGAAACGGTTGCTCGGCCGGTAAGCGGCGGAGCAGATCCCAATTCGAGGGGCCCGGAGAAATCCGGGCCCCTTTTTTTGGGGCGGCCTAGACAAATTCGACAATCTGCGGCGCCTAGTGGTAGAACGCCCCCGTCCCACCCGGTTCCGATGGAGGAATTCTCCGAGAATGAGTCCTGGAAAGATTGGTTTCACCACCACGGTCCGAAACTGCTCCTTTGCGCGCGGCAATGGACCGTCTCGATGGCCGACGCGGAGGACGTGGTGCAGGAGGCCTTTGTCCGGTTCTGGAGGCGCCAGCGCGGACTGTCCGGGGAACCGCTGGCGCTTCTGCTCACCTCGGTGCGCAGGGCCGGGCTGGACATCGCCCGCCGCCGGATGCGCCGGGCGGCCCGCGAGGCGGGCGCTTTGGGGGAGGAACCCGGAGGCGGCTCCCTGTTCGAACCGCTGCCCGAGGGCGACGACCGCCGTGCGGCCATCGAGTCCGCCCTCGGAAGGCTGCCGTCCGAGCAGCGCGAGGTGCTCGCGCTCAAGATCTGGGGGGATCTCACCTTTGCCCAGATTGCCCATCAGCTCGGGATCCCGGCCAACACGGCTGCCTCCCGCTACCGCTATGCGCTGGCGGCCCTGCGGCATGAACTGACGGGCGCCGACTGCCATGGATGACGACTTTCAGGATCTCGAGGCCGAGTTGGGCCGCCTGCGGCCCGCTGTTCCGAACCCCCGCCTTCTCTTGCGCATCGGGCAGGAGCTGGCGCCGCGTCGCCGCGCCGGGCGCGGGTGGCTCTGGGCGCCAGTGGCCGCCGCCGCCGCGCTCGCCGCTGCCGCGGTCCTTTGGCCTCGGTGGGCGGTGCCGCCGGCCCGCGAGGCACCTGTGCTGCGGCCCGCGGCCGCGCCGGCCCTGAGACCGGTGGCCGTCCGGGATGTCCTGGTCGGCTCGCGCGACGAGGGATACGTCGTGCTCGCAGACGGCTGGCCCGCGCATCGGCTGCGCGAGGCACACCTGGATACGATAGTCTGGAGGGATCCGCGCTCGGCGGCCTCGCTCCAGTGGAGCGTTCCCCGAGAGGAGATCCGGATCGTTCCTGTGAATTTCCAGTGACCCGCTGCCCCATGATCCCACGCACATGAATACGCCACTCCGCTCCCTTGTTCCGCTCCTCGCCCTCGCCTTTTCCGCAGCGCTCCTGCACGGCGAGGATCCGGCGATGCGCGTTGTCCTCAACGGCCACGACGGGCCGCCGGACGACAGCCGCAGCGTCGACCGGCGCGGCGGAAGCCATCCCCAGCCCGTCATGGAGACGGAAAGCGCCGCTTTCCTCGGCGTCGAAACCGCGCCCGTCTCGGAGACGCTGACCGATCAGCTCAACCTGCCGCGGGGAATCGGTCTCGTCGTGGCGCATGTCGTCCCCGACAGCCCGGCTGCGGCGGCGCTCAAGGCGCACGACATCCTGCTCAGGCTCGACGACCAGCAGCTGGTCAACTCGCGGCAACTCGCCGTCCTCATACGCAACCACAAGGAGGGCGACGAGGTCACCCTCACCTACCTGCGCGGCGGCAGGGAGGCCACGGTCAAGGCCATGCTCGTCCTTCACCTGGTCCCCAAGATGTCATCGGATTCGGCCGATGGGCCGGGATGGGGCCCCGATCTTGGGCCGGAGAAGTTCCAGGGAATGCTGTCGATGATGAGCCCCCGCCAGGCCGGGGCTAGCCGGGCCGGGGGAGACGGTGAACCCGAGATCCGCATCTTCAAGGTCAACACGGGCAACAGCCACGTGAGCTTCACGGACCAGCTCGGGGCGCTGGAGCTCACGGTCGTGGACGGCAAGCAAACCCTGGTCGCCAAGAATGCGAAGGGAGAGCAGCTCTTTTCGGGCCCCGTCGACACCCCCGAGCAGCGGAAGTCCCTTCCTCCGGACGTTCGGGACCGCTTCAACCGCCTCGAGAGCCAGATCAAGGTCGACCTGAGCTACAAGTTCGACGGGGACTTCAAGGACTCCGGCCCGAAGGGGGAGGCACCCCCCCCGCAGTCCAGCATGACGCGGGCTCCTCGCTGGGTCCCGGCTCCCCGGCTGCTTTTCCTCTGAGCGGGGCTTGAGGCCTCAAATCGGCGGCGGGCCGGCAGGCGCCGGCCGCTTGAGAAAGGCTGCGACGATCAGCGCGATGATGAACCCGACAATGAAGCCGCCAATGAGCGCGAATATAGCCGCCGGAACAGGATTCAGCATCATGCGCGTGAACTTCTCCGCCTGTTCTAGCTGGGCGCCGCTGATACCCTTGGCCTGAAGCTTGTCCATCTTGTCCTGGACCACGATGTCGGAAAACCCGGGATTGATGAACCCATAGTAGGCGTAGGTAAAGACGGCGCTCAGAGCCGAAGAGACAACCGAGATCAACACGCCGGCGCCAAGAGCCTGGCCGTATCCGAACCCCGCGGCCTCCGGCACCTCCGCTCGGCGTGCCTTGACCCCCAATGCGGTGCAGACCGAGGCAATGGCGAGCCCTCCCAGGCCGCCGATCCAGCTCGCGGCCTGCAATTTCGCGGGATCGGAATGATAGCCCAGAAAATACAGGACGAGAGCGAGAAGTGAGCCGGCGAGCGCCGAGATGAAGCCGTAGAGGGAGCAGGTTTTCATAGGGTGGGGGTTGCTTAACTTGGCAAAGGCCCGGAGGCGTGTCAGGCCTCAATTCCATGGTCCGCCGGGGGCTCCCCCGGCGGGGCGGGCCGGTCGCCCGGGCCCGGGGGCGGCGCGAGCGGATCCGACGCGGAAGGCGCGACCGGGGCGGACGGGGGCTTCAGGAACGGCTGCACGGGCTTGTCCGGCGCCTCCTCGATCGCCCGCTTGAACTCCTGCTCGACGTCGCCCGCCGCCTTCTTGAACTCGCGGATCGCCTTGCCCAGTCCGCGGGCGAACTCGGGCATCTTCTCCCCCCCGAAGAAGATGAGGATGACCACAAGTACCAGCAGCAGCTCCGGTCCCCCTAGCCCGTCGAAGAACGCGAAGTGGGCGCGCGGCGCTGTGATGAGGATTGTCACGCCCCAAGGTGATCAAGAAACGCCGGCTCCCGCAACCCTATCTCACCGCGACGCTCACGGTGAAGGACTCGCTGCCCCCCGGCGGCACGAGGTGGAGCCCTGTCTTGTGCTCCGCGGCGTTTGCGGGCCCCATCCAGGGCTCGACGCAGTAGAAGGGCGAGTCATCGGACTCGGTCCACGTCACGAACGTGGCGTCGGCGGGCGGCATGGGGTCGGTCCCGAGCCGGACCGCGACGTCCCCGGGCTGACCCTCCTCCCCGAACACGACTTCCGGGCCCCTGAGCGCGGTGTGGAAGGTGTCTATCAGCTCGGGGTTGTCCATCCGCTCGAAGGGCGAAAGCTGCGGTCCGGCGACAAGGTGGCCGGCAGGGTCCTGGCGCAGGTGCTGGTCGGCAGGAATCCGGATCAGGTAGTCGCCGCGCGCGGAGCCCTCGCTCCACGGCAGCTTGAAGTAGAAGTGGTGGCCCGCGCTCCAGGGCAGCGGCTCTTCGCCCAGGTTCTCAAGCGTGAGCTTGCACGCAAGCCCGAACGCGGTGAAGCGGTACGCGACGCGGAACTCGTATTGAAAAGGGTAGCACGCGGCCGCCTCGACGCCGGGGACAAAGATGGTCTCAAACCCGCCCGGGTCGACGCGGGTCGCCCCGAACACGCCCTGTCGCGCCAGGCCGTGAGCGGGCATGGGGCGGCGCACGCCCTGCGCGTCGCGCCAGAAACCGACATCGCCCCGGTCGAACGACCGGGCGCAGAAGGGGAACAGGATCGGGTTGCCGCCGCGCGCCTTGTGGAACTCGGCCAGGGAGGAGATCTCGGGCCAGTGGATCACGTCGCGCACGGATCCGTCCGCCATCTCGATGTTCCAGTTCATGAGCCGCGCGCCCCTCTCGGGCAGCGCCAGGAAGGTCGAGCCGCCCACGCGCCAGCGGATCAGCGTCTGGCCGAAATATGGAATCTTCTCCATGCTTCCATTGGAGCCGGGCGGCCGGGCAGCTCTACCTGCCGGGTGGGCCGGTCACCTGTTTGAAAAGTCGAACTGGATCCGCTCGTGCCCGGTGTGGCCCGTCGGATAGCGGCGCCCCTTGTAGTCGAGCTCCACGGCGCCGAGATCGGATGCGGTCAGGAATATCGGCACGTTCGGGTACTCCCGGCGCTCGCCGCCCTGGAGGGCCCCCTGGTAGAGCTCCACGCCGTCCGACTTGCGGACCACCTTGATCCGCACGGGCTCAAGGGCGACTATGGCAACGGACGCCGCCGGCGCGGCGGCCACGGTCTCGATGGGCTCGCTCGCGGCCGACACCGGGCTGCGGGCCGGCCCGGGGACCGGGCCAAAGAGCGTCTTGACGATCCAAATGGCAACGGCCAGGCCGAGCAGTCCCACGAGCAGGATGCCGCCCTTGAAGACGAGCGCGGGGTCGACGGCCGGCCCCTTCGGAAGGTTTTCGCCCGGGCGCTGAAACCTTGGCTGGGGCCTCTGGGAAGACTCGGACGAGGAGGATTCGGCCTGCGGCTCGCCGCGCTCGTCGGCCGACGAGATGGCGAGGTCCATCCGGCCGTACACCTCCCGACTCGGCTGGCGCACGCGGGGCTCGCCCCCGCGCAGCGCCGTGTAATCGCTGAGGAGTCGGTCCGAGGGGATCCGCAGGTAGTTCGCATAGCCGCGCAGGAACCCCCTCGTGTAGATGTCGGTGAGCCCGATCTCGAACTGGTTCCCCTCGAACTTCTGCAGGTACTCGCCGCGAATCTTCGTCGCCTCGGCCGCTTCGCGGATGGAAATGCCCCTCTTCTTGCGGGCGTCCTCAAGGCGTTCTCCAATGGTCTGCATGGTCGATCAGTTGCAGGTTTTCGGGGGCAGGGAAAGAATGATTTGGCCGGTTGCGCAACCCGCGGTCATGGTGCGTCCAGGTCGCCGAGGATCTCGCGGGGGCTCGAGCCGTTCTCGGGGCCCACGATCCCCTTCTCCTCCATGATCTCCATGATGCGCGCCGCCCGGTTGTAGCCGATCCGCAGCCGGCGCTGCAGCATCGACGTGCTCGCGCGCCTCGTGGACTTCAGGACCTCGAGCGCCTGGGAATACAGCTCCTCGTCGCTGCCGAGGTCGCCTTCACCCTCGCCCTCCTCGTCCTCGCTCGATGCGCGGTCGATCTGCTGCTGCACCGCCTGCGCGAGCTTGGGCGGACCGTTGCGCTTCAGGAACTCGACGATCTCGTGGATCTCGTCGTCCCCGACAAACGCGCCCTGTGCGCGCACCAGCCGCGACGTGCCGGGCGGGGAGAAAAGCATGTCGCCGCGCCCGATCAGCGTGTCCGCGCCCTTGGAGTCGAGAATGGTCCTCGAGTCGACGGACGAGGGGACCTGGAACGCGATCCGCGAGGGCAGGTTGGCCTTGATCACGCCCGTGATGACGTTCACCGACGGGCGCTGCGTCGCTATGACCAGGTGTATGCCGGCCGCGCGCGCGAGCTGCGCCAGCCTCGCGATCGAGGTCTCGATCTCCGCGGGTGCGAGTATCATCAAGTCGGCGAGTTCGTCGATGATCGCCACGATGTAGGGGATGTGCTCGGGTATCTCCTGGCTGTCGCCGCCCAGCGGATCGAGTCCCTGGAGCGGGGCCTGCGCCTCGGCATCCGACTTGTGGCCCTTCCTGCGCGTGTTGAATCCGACGATGTTCCTCACGTTCGCCTTCGCGAAGAACTGGTACCTCTGCTCCATCTCGCCCAGGAGCCACTTGAGAGCGGCCGGCACCTTCTTCGGCTCGGTGACGACCGATATCAGCATGTGCGGGAGGCTGTTGAATGTCTTCAATTCGACGACCTTGGGATCCACCAGGATGAGCCGAACGTCCTTGGGGCTCTTCGAATACAGAAGGGACGTGATGATGGAATTGATGCAGACCGACTTGCCCGAGCCGGTGGCGCCGGCGATCAGCAGGTGGGGCATCTTCGCGAGGTCCGAGACGAGCGGTTTTCCCGAAACGTCGCGCCCGAGCGCGATCGGGAGCTCCGCCTTAGCGTCCACCCAGTCCTCGCTCTCGAGCAGCTCGCGCATGCCGACCGGCATCGGGTGCAGGTTGGGCACCTCCACGCCGACGGCCGCCTTCCCGGGTATGGGCGCGAGGATGCGGACCGACTGCGCGCGCATTCCGAGCGCGATGTTCTTGTCCAGGCCGGCGATCTTCTCCACCCGCACGCCGGCCGCGGGCACGACCTCGTACCGGGTGATCACGGGCCCCACGTGGATCTCGCCTATCTTCACCTCGACGCCGAACTCGCCCAGGATCCGGAGCAGGGTCGCCGCGTTGTGCTGGTGCTCCTCATCGGTGTTTCCCGCCGAGGGCTTGACCTGTTCCTTCAGGAGGCTGAGCGGCGGAAACTCGTAGTTTGCATCGGAGGTCTGCGGGAGTATGACCTTCGCCTTCTTCGGCTCCTCGGGCTTGACAATCTTGAGCTCGATCTTCGCGGCCGGCTCCTTGGCGATGGGCGGCCTGGTCTCGGCCTTCGGCGCCGCGGCTGGAGCCGGCGCCGGAATGCTGGCGATCGCCCGCGCCAGCGTGTCGTCGGCCGGCTTGGACGCGAAGACCTTCCTTGTGTTGAGCGGCCCGACGTGCTGCGAGGGCAATTCGGGAAGCGGCGCGGCGAGCGCGGCCCTGCGCTTCAGCCGCTCCTCCCTGCGCTTGGCCTTCTCCTCCTCCATCGCGGCCTTGCTCCTTGCTCGGTCGGTCTTCCACTGCGAGAAGTTTGTCAGCATCTTCTCGACGTCGGAACCGATGTCCCTCGTGCCGACGAAAAGGAACGCGGAGCAGTAGATTGCGCCCAGAAGGAGGCCGGTGCCGAACGGCCCGAGCGCCTCCGCAAGCAGCTTCTGGTATATCAGCTGGCCGGCCCATCCGCCCAACGCCTTCGGGAATATGTCGTTCTCCTTGAAGCTCTCGAACATGGCCAGCAGCCCCGAAAACGACACGATGCCGACCACGATTGCCGTGATGCGTGTCGCCACCAGGTGGCGTGAGTTGCGGATCGCGACGTAGGACAGCCAGTAGAACGCGAAGGGGAGCTGGATCGTGCTGAAACCGATGGAGTAAAGGAGCACCCAGACCGTGTCCGCGCCCACCCAGCCCACCCAGTTCGTGAGGACCGGCGACGTCGAGCGGAACGTCACCTGGTTCGGGTCGTAGCTGATCATCGCCGCCGCAAGGTATGTTCCGGCCACGAAAGAGAGTATCGCAGCTATCCAATTCGGGCGGTAACGGGCCCCTTGGGAGTACGGGCCGCCGTTTGGATTTGAACTATCTAATTTGGGCATCTGTGCTTCAGGGCGCAGTGAGTCGCGGATTGGACGCTAGCAGCCGGGGGTGACAATTGTAAACCCCTCCCGAACCCTTTTTGCAATAATCTCCAAACACACAGACATGCGAGAAGTCCTTCAATTCCAGCCGCTTTATCAGGAGCGCGTGTGGGGCGGGCGCAGGCTCCACTCATTTTTTGGCCGCGAACTGCCGCCCGGGCCCCCGATCGGGGAAAGCTGGGAGATTGTCGACCGGCCGGAGGCCCAGTCGCGCGTCAAGGGGGGGCCCTCCAACGGGGCCGACCTCCGCGGGTTGATCGAGCGCCACGCGGCCGAGGTCATGGGGCCCGGCTGGGCCCCGTCCGCGCACTTTCCCCTGCTTGTCAAGTGGCTGGACTGCTCCGAGCGGCTCAGCCTGCAGGTTCACCCGCCGGCGCCGGTGGCGGCGGCGCTCGGTGGCGAATCCAAGACCGAGAACTGGTACGTGGCGCAGTCGGTGCCGGGCGCGTCGCTCTTCGTCGGGCTCAAGGCTGGGGTGAAGCGGGAGAAGTTTGCCAAGGCGGTCGCCATGGGCACCGCGGAGGATTGCGTGAACAAGGTCTCGGTCGCCTCCGGCGACTCGATTCTTGTGCGGAGCGGGCAGGTCCACGCGATCGACGCGGGCAACCTTATCCTCGAGATCCAGCAGAATTCCGACACGACCTACCGGATCTACGACTGGGGGCGCCCGGGGCTCGACGGCAAGCCGCGCCGGCTTCACATCGAGGAGTCGCTGCGCTCGATCCTGTGGGACGAGGGGCCGCCCGATCTCGTCCGGGCCGCCCCGACCTCGGGCACGATCGCCTCCTGCGACGAGTTCTCCATCCGGCGCGTGGTCCTCGGCAAGGGCGAGTCGCTGCGGTTCCGGGCGGGCGAGCAGCCCCGGATCCTAAGCGTGGTGGCGGGGACCGTGACGACGGCGAGCGCGGCGTCGGGCGCGCGGTCGCTCCCTCCGGGCGAGAACGTGCTCATCCCCTGGTCGGCGGACGCGGAGTTCGGTGCCCCTGAGCTTGCGATCATCCTCGTGACGGAGGATTTCGCGTGAGCGGGAAGGCCAAGGCATGCCTCCTTCTTGGCGGGGTCCTTGCGCTGGTTGCGCTCGCGTGGATGATGTTGCTGCCGGCGGTCGTCGAGCATGAGCTGCGCGCGGTCACGGGATTCGAGTTTCGCGTCGCGGTCCTGACCGCCAACCCCTTCTCGGGCCGCGTGGTCGTCCGGGGCCTCGTCGCGAACAACCCGCCGGGTTACCCGGCGCCCGACTTTGTCGAGCTGCGCGAGCTCCGTTCGGCCGTGGAGGTGTTCTCGTGGATATTCTCGGACCGGATCGTGATCGACGACCTCGACCTGGACGTGGGAACGATCGTGCTCATGCGCCGGCACGACGGCAGGACGAACGCCGGCGACTTCATGGCCGCGTTCGCTGCGGGCGGCACGGGCCCGCCGGCCGCGGCGCCGGCCCCCGCGCCAAGGAAGCCGACCCGCTACCTCGTGAAGAACCTGCGCCTGCGCCTCGACCGGCTGGTCGTCGCCGACTATTCGGGGGCGCAGCCCGACGAGAAGACCTACCAACTGCACATCGACCAGACCTGCTCGGACGTCACCGACCCGCGGCAGCTGCTCGTGCCCGGGGTCGTGAGAAGCCTGCACGGCTTTCTCCTTCGCCATGACGTCGGACGGCTGCTCCCCGGCGATCTTGGCAGCGCCCTTTCGGCTGCGGTCGGGGGCGCGGAGCACATCGGGTCGGACGTCAAGGGCGCCGGGAAGAAGACCGGGGAATACCTCAAGGGGCTGCTCGACAAACTTGAACAATCGCCGAAGCAGTAGTTGAATTACGGTCTTTGCCATGAACAGCTCGGAAACGAAGGACGCCCAGGACAGCAAGGCACCGGAGCCCAAGCAGGCCGAGGCGCCGGCGTCCGAGCAGCTTGCGGCCGCTCGGAAGGAGGCGGCGGAGAACCACGACCGCCACCTGCGCGCTGCGGCCGACCTCGAGAACTTCCGCCGCAGGACCGTGCGCGAGAAGGAGGAGCTGCGCCTTTTCGCAACGTCGAGGCTCCTTGAGGACCTTCTGCCCGCGCTGGACAACCTAGCCCTCGGGCTCGCCTCGGCGAAGCAGCCAAAGGCCGACATGAAGGCCCTCGTGGGCGGCGTCGAGCTCCTGCAGCAGCAGCTCAAGGCCGCGCTTGCGGCGCACGGGCTGCGGGAGATCAATCCGGTGGGCCAGCCTTTCGACCCGCACCAGCACGAGGCGATCTCCCACCAGCCGAGCCCGGACGTGGAGGCGGAGCACGTCCTGAAGGTCGTGCGCACGGGCTACGTCCTCAACGGGCGCCTGCTGCGCCCGGCCTCCGTCATTGTTTCGAGCGGCAAACCGGTCGAGGAGGCGGCGGGCTGACGCATGGCCAAGGAGGATTACTACGACCTTCTCGGCGTCTCCAGGAACGCGACCGAGGAGGAGCTGAAGAAGGCGTATCGCAAGAAGGCGGTCCAGTTTCATCCGGACAAGAACCCGGGAAACAAGGAGTCCGAGGAGATGTTCAAGAAGGTCTCCGAGGCCTACGAGGCGCTGAAGGACCCGGAAAAGCGGGCGGCCTACGACCGCTTCGGGCACGCCGCGTTCCAGGGACCTGGCGCCGGCGCCCGCGGCGCGGGCGGCTTCCACGACCCGTTCGACATCTTCAGGGAGGTCTTCGGGCAGGGCGGCGGCGGCGGGGGAATCTTTGACGAGATGTTCGGGGGCGGTGCGCGCGACAGCGGCCGCGACGGCTCCGACCTGCGCTACGACTTGGAGATCGCGCTCGAGGAGGCCGCGCGCGGCGTCGAGAAGGAGATCTCGTTCCGCAAGCTGGTCAGCTGCGAGCACTGCCACGGCTCCGGCGCGGAGCCGGGGTCAAAGCGTGTGACGTGCCCCACGTGCCGCGGCGCCGGCCAGGTCCGCCGGTCGGGCGGGATCATCGTGTTCACCCAGACGTGCCCGACCTGCGGGGGCTCGGGCGTGAAGATCGAGAGGCCGTGCTCGGTGTGCCGCGGCGACGGCCGGATTGCACGGACGACGAAGCTCAACGTGCGGATTCCGCCGGGAGTCGACACGGGCTCGCGCCTGCGCTCTGCGGGGAACGGCGAGGCGGCGGCGGCAGGCGGGAACCCCGGGGACCTCTACATCGTGCTTTCCGTGAAGGAGCACGAGCTCTTCGAGCGCCAGGGGGACGACCTCTTCTGCGAGATCCCGATCAAGTTCACGCTGGCGACGCTCGGCGGGTCGATCGAGGTTCCGACGCTCTCCGGCAAAGCGAGCCTGAAGATCCCCGCGGGGACGCAGAGCGGGACGACCTTCCGGCTGCGCGACCGCGGGATGCCGTCGCTGCGCGGCGCACGCCATGGCGACCAGCTCGTCCGGGTCCACGTCGAAGTCCCGGCGTCGCTCGGCCCCGAGCAGCGGAAGATACTCGAGGAATTCGCGCGCGTGAGCGGGGACGCGCATGAACCCACGTCGCGCAAGTTCTTCGAGAAGGCGAAGAAGTTCTTCTGAGGTGCCCGCTCGCGCCCCAACGCCCGGAAACCCGAGCCTCGTGTCGCTCAAGAGAGCGGTCGCGGTCCGGAGGGGGCCCGCTTACAGCGGCGGCACGGCAGCGAAGCTGGACCCCTCGGGGCCGGCGCCGCCCGGGGGCGCCGGCTCGGAGGTCGTCTTCCTTCCGTTCCTGCCCGGGTTCGGCGAGGCGCGGCCGGCCCGGCGGACCAAGGCCGCGGGATCGACCTGACGCGCCGCATGCGAGTTGTCATCCTCGGATCGGGACGCGGCTCCAACGCCGAGGCCGTGCTCCTCGCCCAGCAGGTCGGCCGGCTGGGCGGCGCCCGTGTCGCCGCGATCTTCTCGGACGTGGCCGACGCCGGCATCCTCAAGCTTGGCCCGCGCTTCGGGGTGCCGGCCGATTTTGTCGATCCCGCTCCATTCAGGACCAAGCTCGAAGGGGAGGGCGAGGCCAGGTTCATCGCGGCCGCGTCGGGCGCAAGGCCCGACTTGGTCGTGCTCGCCGGCTTCATGCGCGTCCTCAAGCCGGGGTTCCTCGGCGCATTCGCCGGCCGGATCATCAACCTGCATCCCAGCCTCCTGCCGAGTTTTCCCGGCCTCGACGCGATCGGCCAGGCGTGGCGGAGGGGCGTGAAGGTCACGGGCTGCACGGTCCACTACGTGACTGCCGAGGTCGACGGCGGCCCGATCCTCGACCAGGCAGCCGTGAGGATCGATGCGGGCGAGCCCCTGGAGTCTCTCGAGGCAAGGGTGCACGCGGCCGAGCACGCCCTGCTGCCCGAGGTGATCGCGCGGCTGAGCCGAGCCCGGCCGCCGGGCTGAGTCCATGGAGCTCTGGGAGATCAGGGTGGAGATCCCGGCGGGCGCCGCCGACGGGGCCGAGCTCGCCCTGCTTGAAACCGGCAACGGCGGATGGACCCTTCTCGAAGACGCGGTCTCGGCGCGCGCCTGGGTAGTCGGGATCTTCCGGAGCGAGTCCGAGGCAAGATCGCTCTGGGCGCGGCTTCGCCCGACCCTTCCTGCGGGGACCCTGGGGCGGCCCAGGACGCGGAGGCTGCCCGACGCGGATTGGGCGGACAGCTACAGGGCGCACTTCAAGTCCTGGGCCTTCGGCAGGCTCCACTGGGTCCCCGTGTGGGAGCGCGGGGCGTTCCGCCTGCCGGCCGGGCACTCCGTGCTCTGGCTCGACCCCGGGATGGCGTTCGGCACCGGCAGCCACGAGACGACGCGGCTGTGCATCGAAAGGCTCGTCGAATTCGAGGCGGGCCTCGCGGGCGGGCCCGCGGCGGGCGGCATTCGCGTGATCGACGCCGGCTGCGGGTCCGGAATCCTCGCCCTTTCCGCGGCGCTGCTCGGGTTCCGCGACGTCTCGGGGTTTGACGCCGATGCGGAAGCGGTGCGTGTCAGCTGCGAGAACGCGCGGCTAAACGGGCTGTCGGGCCGGGTCCGGTTCTCGAATGCGGCCCTGCCGCGCGGGCTGGGGCGCGGGGGGGCGGGGCTGGTGCTCGCGAACCTCCAGGCGGACGTCCTTTTCCGGTTCTCCCGCCAGCTTGCCGCCGCGGTCGTCCCGGGCGGCCTCCTGGTGATGAGCGGGATCCTCGCCCGAGAGGCCGCGGCCGTCCGGGCTGCGTTCACCGCCGCGGCGCCGGGGTGGTCATTCGACTCGAGGGTCCTTGGGGAGTGGTGCGACGCCTGCCTGCGCCGCCCGAGCGGGCGGGCCGTCAGGAGAAAAGGTCAGGGGTCGTCCGCGTCAGGAACTCCTCCATGTAGGCCGTCGTCGCCTTGCCCTCGATGAACAGGGGGTCGGCCATGATCGCCTTGTGCAGGGGGATCGTCGTCTTGATTCCGCGGATCAGGTATTCGCTCAGCGCCCGGTACGCCCTCTCGAGCGCGACCTTCCGGGTCGTCCCGAAGCAGATCAGCTTGCCGATCATCGAGTCATAGTAGGGCGGGATGACGTAGCCGCTGTAGACATGGCTGTCGATCCTGACGCCGGGCCCGCCGGGTGCGTAATAGAGGCCGATCGTCCCGGGGGACGGCGCAAAGTTGGCCGCCGGGTCCTCCGCGTTTATCCGGCATTCGATCGCATGCTTTTCAAACGTTATGTCGCCCTGGTCCATGTTGAGCTTTTCGCCATTGGCGATTCGGATCTGCTCCTTGATAAGGTCGATGCCGGTCACCTCCTCGGTGACGGGATGCTCCACCTGGATGCGGGTGTTCATCTCGATGAAGTAGAAGTTGCCCTTGGGATCCACGAGGAACTCGATCGTGCCGGCATTCTCATACTCGACCGCCTCGGCCGCGCGGACGGCGGCCTTGCCCATTTTCTTGCGCAGGTCGGCCGTGAAGAACGGCGAGGGGGCCTCCTCGATGAGCTTTTGGTGGCGGCGCTGGACCGAGCAGTCCCTCTCGCCGAGGTGGATCACCTTGCCGTGGCTGTCCGCCAGGATCTGGAATTCGATGTGCCGGGGCCGCTCGATGTACCTCTCGAGGTAGACCCTGCCGTCGCCGAACGCCTTCTCGGCCTCATTCCGGGCCACGTGGTATTCCTTGGCGAACGAGACGTCGTTGTGGGCGATCCGCATCCCGCGCCCGCCCCCGCCCGCAACCGCCTTGATGATGACCGGGTAGCCGACCCTGCGCGCGACCTTGACCGCCTCGCCCTCGGTCTCGACCGGCCCATCGCTTCCAGGCACGGTGTTCACGTGCGCCTTCCGGACGGTTTCCCGGGCGACGGCCTTGTCTCCCATCAGCTTGATGGATTTGGACTTGGGGCCGATGAACTTGATATTGCACGACTCGCATTGCTCGGCGAACTTCGCGTTCTCCGAAAGGAAGCCGTACCCGGGATGGATGGCGTCCACATCGGCGATCTCGGCCGCGCTTATGATCCGGTCCGACCTGAGGTAGCTGTCCGCGCTCCGGGGCCCCCCGATGCATATGGCCTCGTCGGCGAGCTGCACGTGGAGCGACTGGACATCCGCCTCTGAATAGACCGCGAGCGTCTTGATGCCGAGCTCGCGGCATGCGCGCACGATTCGCAGGGCGATTTCACCGCGGTTGGCGATGAGGATTTTTTGGATCATCGAGTCGACGTTCGGCCCGCCGATTCACCCCGGGGACACCCCCTTGGTCGGAATCAGCGGCGATGGAGACGTTCCGTCAGTTCTGCCTCAGCTTGAAGAGCCGCTGGCCGTATTCGACCGGCTGGCCGTTCTCTACAAGGATCTCGACAACGGTTCCCTTGGCCTCGGCCTGGATTTCATTCATGATCTTCATCGCCTCGATGATGCAGACCAAAGAGTTATCCTCGATCTTAGCGCCGACATCCACGAACGGTTTGCTCTCAGGGGACGGAGACCGGTAGAAGGTGCCGACCATGGGGGACTTGACGTAGGTCACCCCGGGTTCCTCGGTTGCAACCGGCGCCGCCTGAAGGGACGACTGGAGCGGGGCGGGAACCGGCATCGGAGGCGCCGAGTTATAGTCGACGGGAACGAACGGCGAGTTGGACCCTTTCCCCGTGGACACCGCCGGCAGGCCGTTGGCGCCGCGCCGGATCTTGAGCTTGAACCCCTCCTCCTCGACCGCGAACTCGGTAAGCTCCGAGCGCTTCATCAGGTCGATGATCTGCTTAATTTGTTTAAGGTCCAAAAAAGCCCTTGGTTGAAAACGCTGGACGCATTGTTGGTTAGTAGGGTTGGACGTTCCAGCGTTCAAAACGAGCAAGGTCAACACACATCTTTCACATAAACGCCATTGATATGCATTAATCTGCTTTTCAGCGAAAATGCCAAAAATCCGAGCTTTTTTTGAAAAAACGGCGTATTTGAGGGCCATTTTCCGCGCTATTCCTGGGCAGGTGTTTTCGGCGTGAAGCATCGAATCTCCAGCCTGAAGCCATTCCTGAGTACGGAACGCTTGCCGGCAATTTTCCTGAGGCTTTCCCGGGCCTGCGCCAAGGCCCTTCCGGTTTCTGGGAATCGGGGCCGCCTTGCGCGCCGCGCAACGGCGCGTCCACGCGATGCCGACCGGCGGCCCCCCCCCCGGCGGGGCCCCGGGCGGACCATTGTATTCTATATTCGGATACTAATTTGCGCTGAGCGGCCGCCGGCGCAGCAATGGCGCGCCGACGCGCGATTTTCCGCTGCAAAAGAACTGTCATAAAACATTGTCTTATAGAAGATTAATGAATCGCAAGATTTGGGTTACAGAATGGTCTTGAAGCGGCTGCGCAACCTCGCATGTTCCGCAATTCCCTTAGATTCTTGGGCTGCCGGCGAAAGCCGGACGGTGAGACGAATCAAGGACCGCAAGCAGCTGTTCCCCCGCCGG
>DATNHT010000162.1:0-19530 GCA_035604815.1 Opitutaceae bacterium | reverse complement strand
GGCCGCGGTCTGCCGCCACAGGCGGAAGATGTGCGTGCGCTTCGCGAGGTCCTCGGGATAAAAGTCGCGAAACCCGGGCAGAGTCTGAAACGTGGCCATCAGGGACGGACACGTTGCGATACGTCCGTCACAGGGCGAACCCAAAGTCGACCGGCACACCCCGCGGTCAAAGCAGGGTGGTCAGGTCGAGCTTCTTCAGCTGCTGTTTGAGTATCTTGCCGGCCTTGAACTTGACGACGGCCCTCTGCGGAATAATGACTTCCGCTTCGGGCTTGTTCGGATTCCTGCCGACCATCTGCTTGCGCACCTGGACTTCCAGAACACCGAAGTTACGCAACTCGACGTTGCGACCCTCTGATAGCGCCTTCTGCACGATGTCGAGGGTCTGCTGGACCGTGTCGACGATCTGTTTCTGCGGGAATCCGGCCTTCCGGTATATCTCTAACACGATCTCGCGTTTGGTGAGGTTCGTGGACATGAATTGATCCTTTTGGTGTGAACTTTACTGAAGCGTGTTAAATTATTCGTCTGACATGAATTGCGTCAATACCTTTCAACACTTATCGGGGGTGGCGCATGCCTGATCCGATTGCCGTAAATTCGATGTTTGGGCGCATCGCCCACCGCTACGACTTGGCGAACCGGGTCCTGAGCGGCGGAATCGACACCTACTGGCGGTCTCGTTTGGTGGATGCCGTGGAGTATTGGCGCCCCCGAAATGTGCTGGACCTGGCGACGGGAAGTGGGGATGTGGCCTTTGCCCTGGCGCGCAAGCTGCACCCCAGCGTGCGGATCTTCGGGATGGATTTCTGCGAGCCGATGCTCGAGCGGGCGGAGACGAGGAAGGCGCGCAGGCCCGCGCTCTATTCCGGCGTGGAGTTCATTTTCGGAGACGCGCTCGAGATTCCCGTCGCGGAGGCGACGTTTGACGCCGTCACGATCGCCTTCGGGCTGCGCAACCTTGCCAGCCGCCCGCGGTGCCTGGCCGAGATCCGGCGCGTGCTAAGGCCCGACGGCCACCTCTTCGTCCTGGAGTTTTCGCAGCCGTGGCGCCTGGTGCGCCCCTTCTACTCCTTCTATCTCGGCCGCGTGGTGCCAAGGCTTGCCGGGATCCTCACCGGGGACCGCCGCGCCTACGAGTATCTGGGCGCCACAATAGATCAATTTCCGGAGCGCGAGGCGCTTTCGGCGGAGATTGGCGAGGCGGGCTACGGCGACGTGAGGGAGTCGGCGATGACGATGGGAATCGTTGCGCTGCACTCCGCGCTGCGCCAGCCCACCGTCAATTGAAGGATTTGCCGCAGCCGCAGGTCGTGTGGGCGTTTGGGTTGCGGATCTCGAATCCCTTGCCGTGGAGCCCGTCGTCAAAGTCCACCGTCGTGCCGTCGAGATGCTCCAGGCTCTTGGGATCCACAATGATCCCCACCCCCTCGCTCTCGAACGCGGCGTCGCCCGCCTTGGGCTCGTCGAAGGACATCCCATACTGAAGGCCCGAACATCCTCCCTCCTCGATGAAGAGGCGCAGGCGTCCGGCGGGCGACTCGACGCCGGCGCGCATCGAGCGCACCTGGTCTGCCGCCCTAGGCGTTAGTTGTATCATGCCTGCAGCTTAGGTGGCACAAATCGGGTGTCAAACGGGCCCCGCCGGGTCCGCCGGACAGCGCATGCAGCAGATTTCACGCCGAATCCCCAATGTTCACTTGCAAGCGACCAATCCCGGGAGTTCGATTGGTGTGCGGTGCCTGCCATCATCCAAATCGTCAACGAGCTCAGGTACGAGCTTGTCCGCCAGATCGCGGAGGGCGGCATGGGCGTCGTGTACGAGGCCCATCAGCACGGAGCGGGACAATTTCGGAAGACCGTTGCCGTTAAGCTGATCCGGGAGGAGTACTCCGCAATCCCCGAGTTCCAGAAGAATTTCATCGGCGAGGCGCGGCTCGTGGCGGACCTGATCCACACCAACATCGTCCAGACCTACCACCTCGGGCAGATTGGCGGGCAATACTTCATGGTGATGGAGTACGTCGGCGGCCAGAACGTCGAGCAGTTCATCGAGAAGCACCGCCTTCTCGGCCGGCCGGTGCCCGTCGACCTAGCCGCGTTCATCGTCTCCCGGGTCGCCCGAGGGCTGACGTACGCCCACCAGAAGCGCGATCGCGACGGCCATCACCTGAACATCGTCCACCGCGACATCGGCCCCAAGAACGTGCTCATGGGCTACGAGGGCGACGTCAAGCTGACGGACTTCGGGATAGCGAAGGCCCTCAACCTGATGTACAATGAGGAGGGCAAGGTGATAGCCGGCAAGGACGAGTACCTCTCGCCGGAGCAGGCGAACTACGCCGTCACCGACGCCCGCGCCGATCTGTTCCCCCTGGGGATCGTGCTCACCGAGATCCTCCTCGGGCGCAACATCTTCCGCCACGCCGACCGCGCGCAGTCCCGCCGGAACATCCTGACGATGCCGATCCCGCGCTTCTCGACCCTGCGCCCCGGCATCGACGATAGGCTGGAGGCGATCATACAGAAGGCGCTCCAGCGCGAGCGCGCCCTGCGCTACCAGTCGGCAGCCGACGTGCTCAACGACCTGGAGATCTACCTCTACAGCCACGGCTACGGTCCGACGAACGAAAAGCTGGGGATCTACCTTCGCGACCTCTTCGGCGTCCGCGACCGCCAACCCACCGTCGCGCACGCCTCGGTCTCAAGTCAGGCAGATCCATGAGGCACCCACCGCCTCAGCACCGATGAGCGCCGGAGGTTACAGCCAGGAGCTCCGCCAGCGCCAGACGCAGTCGCTGGTCCTCGCGCCGCAGCTGCGCCAGTCGCTCAAGATCCTCCAGGTCGCGGCCCTCGACTTGCGGTCGGTCATCCAGGAGGAGCTCCAGTCGAACCCGACGCTCGAGGAGCTGCCCATGGAGGGCATGAGCGCGGAGAAGGAGAACTCCGACAACGGCGAGAATGACGCGAACGGCGACGAGCCGGCCCCGAGCTCCGACGGGCCCACCGAGGCCGGGGCCGAGCCGAAGCGCGAGGAGATGGATTTCTCGAAGGAATTCGAGATTCTCGGCAAGATCGACGACGACTGGCGCGACTACATGGCCAACGCCGGCGGCACCCAGTCCTACTCCGCGGCCGACGCCGAGCGCCGCCAGCATTTCTTTGACTCGGTCGCCACCGAGCCGTCGCTCCAGGAGCACCTGATGCGCCAGGCCGAGATGGCGGACCTTTCTCCGCGCGCGCTCAAGGCGATGCAGCATCTGGTGGGCAGCCTCGATGACCGCGGATTCCTGACCGTGTCGGCGCCCGACGTGGCTCTCCAGACGGGCCTGCCGCTCGATTCCGTCCAGGAGGCGGTGGCCGCCCTAAAGGCGTTCGACCCCCCGGGGATCGGGGCGCAGGGGCTCGCGGAGTGCCTCCTGGCCCAGCTCGCGGCCAAGGGCCGCCGCGACTCCCTGGCCTCCCGCATCATCCGGGATCACTTTGAGCTCCTGACCCGCCGCCGGATCCCGGAACTGTCCCGCAAGCTTGGCGCCGCCTCCGACGACGTCCAGGGCGCGATAGAGGAGATCGGCAAGCTGGACCCGGCCCCGGGGCGGCGCTTTGCCGAGGATCAGAACCGGGTGGTCGTGCCCGATGTGATCGTCGAGCACGATGGCAACGGCTGGAAGATCCACCTCAACAACGACTATATTCCGAGGCTCAGGATATCGAGCACCTACCGCGACCTGATCGCCAAGGGCGCGCTCTCGAAGGGCGAGCGCGACTATCTGAGGGAGCGGATGCGCGCCGGCAAGTTCCTGATCGACTCGATCGAGCAGCGCCAGCGCACGATCGAGCGGATAACGCGCGAGATCCTCAAGGCGCAGATGCCGTTCTTCGAGCACGGCGTCTCCCTGCTGAAGCCCCTGACGATGACGCAGATTGCCGACGTCGTCGGCGTGCACGAGACGACCGTCAGCCGCGCGATCGCGAACAAGTACATCCGGACGCCGCACGGGGTCTTCGAATTCAAGTACTTCTTCACGCCGGGCTACCAGAACGACAGCGGCGCGTCGGTCTCCAATACGAGCGTCAAGGAGATGATCGCGGACCTGGTCGCCGGCGAGGACAAGGGGACGCCGAGCAGCGACCAGGAACTCGTGAGCAAGCTTCAGGAAAAGGGGATCAACATCGCCCGGCGCACGGTCGCGAAATACCGCGAGGAGCTGGGAATACTCCCCAGCAACCTTCGCCGCGACTACAAGTAGGCGCTCGGATCGACCCTGAGGGCGCTGCCGCCAAAGCGCTCGGCGTCGCCGGCGTCGATCCACGCCGCGAACGCGACCATGCCGGCGTTGTCGCCCGTGTGCCTCGGGTCGGCGGCGAGGAACCGGGCGCCGGCGCGCCGCGCCACCGCCCCTATCGCCGACCTGAGGGCGCCGTTGTTCGCGACCCCGCCCGAAAGCCCCACGCTTGCGAACGCCTGGTTGGCGAGCGCCGAGCCCGTCTTCTCCGAAAGGGCGTCGATGACGGCCGCCTGATAGCTCGCGCAGAGGTCGCCGAGGGAGGCGCGGACGGCGGGCTCCGCCATCGCCTGGACGCGGTACCTTAGGCTCGTCTTGAGCCCCGAGAAGCTGAAGTCGAGCTCCCCGCGCCGGCCGATGCCGCGCGGGAAGTCGAACGCGTCCGCGCGCCCGCCGAGCGCGAGCCCCTCGATCGCGGGCCCGCCCGGGTAGCCGAGCCCCAGGAGCTTCGCCCCCTTGTCAAGGGCCTCGCCGGCGGCATCGTCGCGCGTCGAGGATATCCTGGCGATAGTCCGGTCGGCAGATATCGAGAAGAGAAGCGTGTTGCCTCCGGAGACGATCAGGCCGAGGTGGGGCAGAAGAGCGGAGAGCCGCCCCGCAAAGCCGCCCGCGGACTCCGCATGGACGGGAATGAACGGGGACCAGGCGTGCGCCCGCAGATGATTCACGCCGACGACGGGAAGCCGCATCGCACGCGCGACCGCCTTCGCGGCGGCGGTGCCCAGGGCGAGGCATGCGGCAAGGCCCGGCCCACGGGTGACGGCGACCCGGTCTATGCTTGCCCAGTGGCCGCTGGCGCGCGCCCGCCCGAGGAGCGGCCCGAAGTTCCTCAGGTGCTCGCGGGTCGCGATGTCCGGGACCACTCCGCCGTGCTCCGAGTGGAGCTCAATCTGGCTGTGGACCCACTCGCAGGCGATGCCGGCATCCGGGTCGAATATCGCGAGCGCGGTCTCGTCGCACGAGCTCTCGAAGGCCAGGATCACTTTTCGCAGAGCCGGGCGGCCCGCAGGACGTCGAGCGCGGCATCGAGCTGCCGGTCCTCGATGGGGGCGAACCCGAAGCGCTCCTCGAATTGCGCGGGGTCGGTGATCTCGGGCCGGGAGGTCTGCCTGTCGAGCTTCGCGTCCTCGTCGGTCGTCATGACGACCTCGACCTGGGGGGAGATGCCCCTCGCGTTGATCATGACCCCGCTCGGCGTGAAGTAATGGGCGGTCGTGAGCCGCAGTCCCTCGCCGTTCTTCAGCTTGAAGATCGACTGGACGGAGCCCTTTCCGAAGGAGCGCTCGCCGACGACGACCGCGCGCCCCGCGTCCTTGAGGGCCCCCGCGACGATCTCGGCCGCGCTCGCCGTGCCCCCGTTGATCAGGACGGCCACGGGAAGCCTGAGCGGATCGCCCTCCGTCTCCGAAAGGTAATTCTCCCGGTCGGCGGGCCTCCTGCCCTGGGTGAAGACGATGAGCTCGCCCTTCTTGAAGAACGGCTCGGCGACGTCGACCGCGGACTCGAGGAGCCCCCCCGGGTTGTTGCGCAGGTCCAGCACGAGGCCGTCGATCCCCTTCTTGAGCAGCTTGTCGAGCGCGTCGTCGAACTGCTCGCCCGTGTGCTCCGAGAAATCCCGGATCTGGATGTAGCCGACCGTCCCGTCGATCACGCGCGCCCCGCGGACGCTCACGACCTTGATGACCTCGCGGACCAGGTCGTAGTCCATCCGCAGGCCGTTGCCCGGGCGCACCAGGCCGATCCTGACGTGGGTCCGGGGCTTCCCCCGGAGCCGGTTGACGACAAAGTCCATCGGGACGCCGTGCTCCACCGGCTTGCCGTCGATGCTGACGATCTCGTCACCCACGCGGATGCCGGCCCTGTCGCTCGGCGAGCCGGCGATCGGGGTCACAACGGTGAACGCGCCGTCGTGCATCTCCACCTCGATCCCGATCCCCCCGTACTCGCCGTCGAGGTCCTCCTCGAGCTCCTGGTTGTCCTTCGACTCAAGGTATCCGGAATGGGGATCGAGGGAGTCGACCATCCCGTGTATGGAGAGGCGCGCGAGCGCGTCGTAGTTCGACGCCCCCGGGTCGACGTAGTTCTCGTTGACGATCTTGAGCACCTCGCGGATGTAGCCCGAGGAGCGATCCAGGTCCCGGTTCGGAAAGAGGCTCCAGGCGGCCGCCATCTTGAGCCCGCCCAGGCACGCGGCGAATCCCAGGGCGGAGGCCGCCAGGAGCACGAGAATCCGTTTGAACATGGCGAAAAGTGTGTCCATCCGCTGTGCTTTGTAAATGAAGGCTTCGCCAGCGCCATCCGCCGACCCGGCGATCCTCGAGGCCCTTCGCGTGCGCGCGCGCGGAGAGCCGGCGCTTTGCTTCGCGGACTTCATGGACGTGGCGCTCTACGAGCCGGCCAAGGGCTACTACCGGAGGAGCGGGCCGAGGATCGGATACGGGCCCGGGACGGATTACCTGACGGCGAGCGCGTCCTCGTCCCTCTTCGGCAGGCTCGTGGTCGCCGCCTGCGCCCGGCTCCTGGGAGCGTCCGCTGCGGCCGCTTCGGAATTCGTCGAGATCGGCGCCGAGCGCGGCTGTGGCGTCCTGCGCGGAATCGCCCACCCGTTCAGGTCCGCCCGCCACGTGGGGATCGGCGAGCCCCTGCGGATCGAGGGGCCGTCCGTCGTGTTCTCCAGCGAGGTGTTTGACGCGCAGCCGTTCCGCCGGTTCCGCTTCCGCGCCGGCCGTTGGCGCGAGCTCGGGGTGTCGATCGGGGACGGCGCCCTGGCCGAGGTGGAGCTTGCCGCGGGGGGCCGCGCCCCGGCGCCGCTCCCGGATTCCGCGCCCGAGGGCTACGTGATCGACGCCCCGCTCGAGGCGGCGGCGCTGGCCGGCAGGATAGCCGCACAGCCCTGGTCGGGGCTCTTCCTCGCCTTTGACTACGGAAAATCCTGGGAGGAGATCGCATTCGAGACGCCGGCCGGGACGGCGCGGGCCTACCGCAATCACGCCCAGCGCAACGACCTCCTGGACCGCCCGGGCGAACAGGACCTCACCTGCCATGTCTGCTGGGACTGGCTCGCCGACGCGCTCCGGCGCCTCGGCTTCCGCGATCCGCGCCTCGAGTCGCAGGAGGCGTTCTTCACCCGCAACTGCGGGGAATTCATCGCGGCGCTCGCGGCGGCCGACGCGGGCCGGATGAGCCGCGACAAGCTCTCGCTCATCCAGCTGCTCCACCCGGCCCACATGGGCCAGAAGTTCCAGGCGCTCTGGGCGGTGCGGCCGGCGTAGCGGCCGCGGCGGGCCGCGTAAAATTCACCTTGCGTCGCGATTGCGCGGCGACCTAACTTCTCCCTTTTAACTCATCGCATCCACGCATGTCCAAAGTCTGCGCAATCACAGGTCGCCGTCCCAGCAAGGGCAACATCATCAACCGCAAGGGCCAGTCGAAGAAGAGCGGCGGGATCGGCATGCACGTGACAAGCATCACAAGGCGCACGTTCCGGCCCAACCTGCAGAAGGTGCGGATCAGGATGCCCAATGGCGGCACAAAGCGCGTGTGGATCTCGGTCAAGGCCCTGAAGGCCGGCCTGGTTCAGAAGGCCTGACAGCTGCTAGCCATTGCCCCCGAATCAGTTCGGGGGATTGACAGGGTGGATCTCCCCGGACCATAGGCGGCGCGCGAGGGGATCGGACGGCCGCGGGACGCGGCTCATGTCGAAACCGCGCGCCTCCACGAAGTCCAGCCCGTGGTGGTACGCGGCCCACAGGAGCGGATACGAGAACACCCCCCTTCCCGCCAGCTCGGCCTTGATCCTGGCGAGCCCATCGATCCCCACGGCCAGGTTGGTGCGCCAGTCCCAGACCGCGGTCTCGTAGGGGATGTCCGACACCGCCGTCCAGGCCCGGGGCTTGATCTGCATGAGGCCGCGGGCCTCGCCCCTCCTTGCGTGCGGGTCGAAATGGGACTCCACGGCGATGACCGCGTAAACGAACAGGGGGTCGATTCCCCGCATGGCGGCCATCGGCTGGACCGCCTCCCAGATCTGGCGCCGCGCCGCCGGCGGCCCCGCCGACTCGGCCGGCGCGTCCGCCGCGCGCGGGGCGCACCCGGCCAGGACCAGGAGGGCGGCGACGCAGGAGCGCCTCACATCGCCCGAAAGACCACGGACGCGTTCTGCCCGCCGAAGCCCAGGTTGTTGCTCAGGACCGTCCTCACCCTCGCCGCGCGGGCGGCGTTGGGCACGTAGTCCAGGTCGCAGTCCGGGTCGGGATCCTCGAGGTTCATCGTCGGAGCGATGACGCCCTGCTGGATCGTCTTCACGCAGATCACGGATTCTATCCCGCCGGCCGCGCCGAGCAGGTGGCCGGTCATGGACTTGGTCGAGCTCACGGGCACCCGGCGCGCGTGCTCGCCGAAGACCTGCTTGATCGAGAGGGTCTCGAACTTGTCGTTGTAGGGGGTCGATGTCCCGTGCGCATTGATGTAGTCCACGCTCTCTGCCGGGGCGCCCGCGCTCGCCAGCGCGCGGCGCATCGCCATCGAGAGACCCTTCCCGTCCGGGTCCGGCTGCGTGATGTGGTACGCGTCGCAGGTGGCCGCATAGCCCGCCAGCTCGCAGTAGATCCGGGCGCCGCGCGCGCGCGCGTGCTCGAGGGATTCCAGGACGAGGATTCCGGCGCCCTCCCCCATGATGAACCCGTCGCGGCTCCTGTCGAACGGCCTGCAGGCGCGCTGCGGCTGGTCATTGCGCGTGCTCATCGCCTTCATCGAACAGAAGGAGGCGTAGGCGAACGGCGTGATCGCGGCCTCGCTGCCGCCCGCCACCATGACGTCGGCGTCGCCGCGCCGGATCGCGTGCGCGGCTTCGCCCAGCGAATGGGTGCCCGTGGCGCAGGCGGAGACGGTTCCGAAGTTCGGGCCCCGGGCCCCGTATTCGATGGCGACCAGGCCCGAGCACATGTTCCCGATGAGAGACGGTATCGTGAAGGGGGAGACCTTGCGCGGGCCGCGCTCGAAGAGGATGCGCAGCTGCGTCTCGTAGGTATGCATCCCCCCGATACCCGACCCGATGATGACGCCTACCCGGTCGCCGTCCTCCCTCGCCATGTCGATCCCGGAGTCCGCGACGGCCTGCTTCGCCGCGACGAACCCGAAATGCGTGTACCGGTCGTTGCGCCGGGCCTCCTTCGGGTCCATGAGGAGGTTGACGTCCCAGCTGCGCACCTCCGCCCCGATCTGGCACGCGTAGCCCGTCGGGTCGAAGAGCGTCACGCGCTCGATGCCGATCCTGCCGGCGATCAGCGCGGACCAGAAGGAGGAGACGTCATGGCCGATCGACGTGACGACCCCCAGTCCGGTCACAACCACGCGCCGCGGCGACACACCGTGCTTCATGGTTCACGCCGCCCGCCCGCGGCCCATTTCCAGGCAGGGAAACGTGCGCAGTGCCGGCATGCCGCCAATGACGGTCAACCCGGGCCGGCCTTGCTCTTGATGTAGTCGATGACCTGGCCGACCGTCTGCAGCTTTTCGGCGTCGGACTCCGGAATCTCACCCTTGATCTCGTCCTTGAACTCCTCCTCAAAAGCCATGATCAGCTCGACCGTATCGAGCGAGTCGGCGCCTAGATCATCAAGAAAGGACGCAGTCGGCGTGATCTGCTCCTCGTTCACGTTGAGCTGGTTCACAATGATCTCTTTGACGCGTTGTTCTATGGTTTTTTGGTCAGCCATTTGGGGGATTATCCGGTCAACGCAGGCTTCACATTGCCATGCCGCCGTCAACGGTAAAAACTTGGCCGGTTATGTACCCGGATTCCTCGGAGCACAGGTAGGCGCACATGCTCGCTATATCGGCCGTGTCGCCGAAGCGCTTCAGGGGTACGGCCTCCAGAATCCTGGCCGCCAGCTCGGGCTTCGCCACGAACTCGCTCGTCATGTCGGTCTTGATGAAGCCGGGGGCGACCGCGTTGACCGTCACGCTCCGCGCGGCGAATTCGCGGGCGAGCGCCTTGGTGAGCCCGATCATCCCCGCCTTCGCCGCCGAGTAATTGGCCTGCCCGGCGTTGCCGGCGATGCCGCTGACGGAGGTGATGTTGACGATGCGCCCCCAACGGGCGCGGGTCATGGGGCGCGCGAGGTGCTTCGTCCAGTGAAAGCAGCTGGTCAGGTTGGTCGCGATGACGTCGTTCCAGTCGGCGTCGCTCATCCGGAAGAGGAGGCCGTCGCGCGTGATGCCGGCGTTGTTGACCAGGATGTCTATGACGGGGATCTCCGCCAGGAGGGCCTCGGCCGCCCTGGCGACCGCGGCCCCGTCGGCGACGTCGACCGCGAGCGCCCTCGCCTTGCCGCCCGCCTGCGTGATCGCCGCGGCCGCGGCGGCGCACGAGTCGGCCGACTTGGAGACGCAGATGACGGCGACCCCTTCATGCGCCAGGGTCTCGGCGATGGCCCTGCCGATTCCGCGGCCCGCGCCGGTCACCAATGCCGTCCTGTTCTTGAATGTGAGCATCGTGTCAACAGCCTGTCAGTAGACGTCCCGCTGGTAACGCCGATCCTTCTTCATAAGCTTAACGTAGTCAACAGCCTCGGCGGGGGCCATTGGGCCCTGGCCCGCGACCACGTCGTGGAGGGCGACGTCGACGTCCTTGGCCATCCGCTTCGCGTCCCCGCACACGTAGAAATAGGCGCCCGCCTTGATCCAGGCCCAGAGGTCGGCGGCGCTCTCGCGGATCCGGTCCTGGACGTAGATCTTCGTCGGCTGGTCGCGGGAGAACGCTGTGCTCAGGCGCGTGAGGCTCCCCTCCTTGCGCCAGCGGGTCCAATCGTCCTCATACAGGAAGTCGGTCGCCCGCTTCTGGTCGCCGAAGAAGAGCCAGTTGCGCCCGGTGGCCCCGACGGCAACCCGGTCCTCGAGAAACGCCCGGAACGGCGCGATCCCCGTGCCCGGGCCAACCATGATCACGTCCTTCGAGCCGTCCTGGGGCGGCCCGAAATGGGAGTGGGCGACGAAGACGGGCAGCGGGCTGGCCCCGACCAGGACCCGGTCGCCCAGGTAGGTTGAGCAGACGCCGACCCGGTCGCGGCTGTTCGTCGTGTAACGGACCGCCGCGACCGTCAGGTGGGCCTCGAGGGGGTGCACCCGCTGCGACGACGCGATCGAATACAGGCGGGGCACCAGCTTGCGCATGTGCTCTGCCAGCTCCTGCGGCCGGAGCCTTGCGCTAGGGAACTCGCAGAGGAGGTCGACGAACTCGCGCTGGTAAAGCCAGCCGGCCAGCAACTCCTTCGACTCCGGGGCCAGCAGCCCCTCGAGCCTCGCCTTCTCCGCGGGGTCGGCGGCCCTCGCGCACAAGGTCTCCACGATCCGGCGGGTCGGCGCGGCGAGGGCGAGCCTCGAGGACAGGGCGTCGCGGAAGGAGACGGGCTCGGCGGCCCTCGGCAGCAGCACGGGCTCGTCGCCGTTCGCCCCCATCTGCGCCAGGATTGCCTCCACGTCCTTTGGACGGTTCGACGGGAAGACGCCCATCGAGTCCCCCGGCTTGAAATGCAGGCCGCTGCCGGCGATGCCGACCACGATATGGCGGACCTCCTTTCCCGACCCCGGCCTGCTGAGGAGCCGGTTTTCGGTCACGCGGGCGAGGAATGGATTCTCCTTCGTGTAGGCCGGGGGCGCGACGGGAATGGACATCGAAAATGAGCCGGCAATAGAACGGCCGCCCGGGGAGCCTTGCAAGCCGCTTCAGGCCGCCCGATGCCCGGCGCCGGCGGCCGAGGCCTCCCTGGCGCCGCTGCCCCCGCGGCAGGAGCCAGCGGTTTGCCATTTCGGGGACGTTGGGTTAGCTCTTCCGCGCACCGCAACGGCCAAACCCACCATGGAACCCAGCCTCAAGCTCACCGGCATTCACCACCTGACCGCGGTGACGGCCACCGCGTCCCGGAACGTCGCCTTCTACACCCAGGTGCTCGGCCTGCGCCTGGTGAAGAAGACGGTCAACCAGGACGATGTCTCGGCATATCATCTCTTCTACGCCGACGGAAACGCGACGCCCGGCACCGACATCACCTTCTTTGACTGGCCGGCGGCTCCCGAGCGCCGAGGCACGCACAGCTTGGTGCAGACAGGGCTGCGGGTCGGCGGGCAGGCCGGCCTCGAATGGTGGGCGGAGCACCTTTCCAGGAAGGGCGTCCGGCACGCGGGAATCGCGACCCGCGACGGCCGCGGCAGCCTCGACTTCGAGGATCCGGAGGGCCAGCGCCTCAGCCTGGTGGACGACGGCGGGATAGGCGAAGCCCATCCCTGGGACGGGAGCCCGGTGCCCTCCGAGCGCCAGATACGGGGCCTGGGGCCGATCCGGATGAGCGTGCCCGAGATAAAGGGGACCGATCAGGTCCTGACCGGCGTCCTCGGGATGCAGCCCGCGCGAACCTACGTGTCCGGCGCCGACCGCGGATCCAGGGTGCACGTCTACCGCATGGCCGCGGACGGGCCCGCCGGCGAGCTGCATGTCGCCGTCGAGCCGCAGCTGCCCCGCGCCCGCCCCGGGGCCGGCGGGGTCCATCACGTGGCCTTTCGCACCCCGAATGACCAGGAGTACACCGGCTGGGCCGAGAGGCTCGTCAAGATGGGAATGCCCACGAGCGGGCCGATGGACCGCTTTTATTTCCGAAGCCTTTATTTCCGCGAGCCGAACGGGATCCTCTTTGAGATCGCTACCGACGGGCCCGGCTTTGCCACCGACGAGCCCCTTGGCAGCCTCGGCGAGCGCCTGGCGCTGCCGCCCTTCCTCGAGCACCGCCGCAGGGAAATCGAGGCCGGCCTTAAGCCGCTGTGAGAGCCCCCGGCCGGAGGCCGGCCCGCTGCGCGCGGCACCGGGCCGGGCCTTTGCATTTGCCATGCCTTTCGGTCCGCGCAACCCTGACCCTCCAAATTGAAGGACGCCACCTTCCAGCAGAAGCCGGGCGATGACGGCGTGCGCCTGCAGAAGTTCATAGCCGACGCGGGCATCTGCTCCCGGAGGGCGGCGGAGGCGCTGATCGCCCGGGGGGAGGTCTGGGTCAACGGGGTCATGGCGGTCGCCGGCCTCAAGGTGTCCGCGGGCACCGACAAGGTCACCGTCAGCGGCAAGATCGTGAGGCGTGCGCCGCAACCCAGGATCACGCTCGCGGTCAACAAGCCGAGGGGCCTCGTCTGCTCCAACGACGACCCCCACAACCCGGACACCGTGTTCATGCTCCTTCCCCGTGAATACTCCAGGTTCCGCTTCTTCTGCGCCGGCCGCCTGGACAAGGACAGCGAGGGCCTGGTCATCCTGACGACGGACGGCGACCTCGCCCACCGGCTGATGCACCCCTCGAGCGAGGTGGTGAAGCGCTACTTCGTCTCGCTCGAGCAGCCGTTCCCCTCGTCGCGGCTGCCGAGGCTCGTCAAGGGCCTCACCTTCGAGGGGGAGCGCCTCAAGGTGGAGCGCGCGGCGCTCGTGAACCCCAAGCCCGACGGCACCGGCCTCGACCTCGACATCCACATGCACCACGGAAGGAAGCGCGAGATCCGGCTGCTTTTCTCGGCGCTCGGATTCGCGGTCCGGCGCCTGCGCCGCTACCAGATCGGAGCCGTGCGCCTCAAGGGAATCCCGTTGCGCGGAGCCAGACATCTTGCTTCAAATGAGATCGAGCAGCTCTTCCGGTCGCCCCGGACCCCGAACGCCGAGTTGCAGGCAACCTCTCCAAGGGATTCATCACTCAATGAAGACTAAAATCATCCTCACAGCCGCGGGCCTCGCCCTGGGCGCCGCCCTTGACGCCGCGACGCTCAACGTCTCGACGGCGGTCCAGACCCAGCCCGACCCCGCGTCGCCCGTCATGATGGTGCTCAAGGCGGGCTCGGAACAGCCGGCGCCGACGGACAAGGCCGGTGCGCCTCCCGCCGGCTGGAGCGCGGTCGAGGTCCCGGGCCCGTTCGAGGGGTATGTGAGGAACCGGGACCTCACGAAGCAGCTCGATGTCCTGCCGGGAGCCTCCATCTACCTTGCGCCGAAGGACGGCGCGGGGGTCCTCGCGGTGTTCGAGAAGGGAGACAAGGCCGCGATCACCGGGCTGCACGGCAGCTGGACCCAGGTGCGCCTCGAGAAGACGCTTGTCGGCTACATCCGCACGGGCCCCGAGGTGCCGGCCCCGGCGCCGCTCGCGGCGCCCGGCGCCGCCCTGCCGCCCGCGTCCCCTGAACAGGCCGCTCCCGTCCCTTCCGCCCCCGCCGCCGCCGCGCCCGCCGCCGCAACCCCCGCCCAGACCAGCGGGGTCGCGCTTTCGCGGCTCTTCGAGGGCACGCTGGCCTCGACCCGGACCCTGCTGGCGCCCCGGCGCCCCTACGATTGGCAGCTTCTCGATGCCGCGGGAAAGCGCATCGCCTACGTCGACCTCGCGAAGCTCCTGCTCACCGACCAGATCGAGAACTACGCCGGCCACGCCGTCGTCGTCCTGGGCTCGATCAGGCCGGCCAAGGACACCAACGACCTCGTGATCGAGGTCGAGGGCTTCCGCCTAAAGTAGATGGAGGTCATCGATGGAAACCGGATCGCGGCCTCCCTGATTGCCGAGCTGAAGGCGGAGGTCTCGGCGATCCGCGGCCGAAAGCCCTGCATCGCGCTCGTTCGCGTCGGGGACGATCCCGCCTCGGTCTCCTACGTGAAGAAGAAGGGCAGCACGGCGGCGGAGATCGGGATCGAGAGCCGCGTCCTTTTGCCGCCTGTCGCGATCGGCCAGGCGGCGCTCGAGGCCCTGGTGGACAGCCTTAACGGGGATCCCGGGGTCGACGGCATTCTCGTCCAGTCCCCCCTTCCGGAAGGCCTCGACGAGCGGGCGGTGTTCGGCCGGGTGGCGCCGGGGAAGGACGTGGACGGCTTTCATCCCGTCAACCTTGGAAAGGTCGTCCAGGGGGACGACACGGGGTTCGCCCCCTGCACGCCCGCCGGGATCATGGAATTGCTTGCGCGAAGCGCGGTCGCGCTCGCCGGCAAGCATGTCGTCGTCCTCGGCCGCTCGCTGATCGTCGGCAAGCCCGTGGCTCTCCTCGCCCTCGCGCGCACGGCCGGCGCCAACGCGACCGTGACCGTCTGCCACTCCCGGACCGCCGACCTCCCGTCGTTCGCACGGCAGGCCGACGTGCTGATCGCGGCCATCGGCCGCGCCGAGTTCGTGACGGCCGACATGGTGAAGCCCGGCGCCGTCGTCGTCGACGTCGGGATAAGCCGGGTCGCCGATCCCTCGAGGAAGGCGGGCTACCGACTGGTCGGCGACGTCCACTTCCAGTCCGTCGCGCCCCTCGCCTCGAAGATCACGCCGGTGCCGGGCGGCGTCGGGCCGATGACTGTCGCCATGCTGATGAGAAACACCGTCAAGGCGTTCCGGCTG
The DNA here is from genome assembly GCA_035604815.1 of Opitutaceae bacterium. GTDB lineage: Bacteria > Verrucomicrobiota > Verrucomicrobiia > Opitutales > Opitutaceae > Palsa-1447. Next base: position 3,851 of record DATNHT010000162.1, on the reverse strand, counting down.
CGCGGCGCAAGCTGACCCGGTGCGCCTTGGCTTGCACCCAGGGCTTCCCCGGCCCCATCTTAGGTCCCCAAAAAGTGCCCCCAATGGCCAACGCAAAAATATTGGTTGTCGACGACCAAGCGATCAACGTGCAGCTGCTCAAGCGCAAGCTGGAGCATGACAAGCTCGAGGTCCTGACGGCCAGCAACGGGCTCGAGGCGCTGGAACAGGTCAAGGCGCACAAGCCGGACCTGATCCTCCTCGACCTCATGATGCCCGACATGGACGGCATGGAGGTGGCCCAGAGGCTCCAGACGAGCAGCGACACGCGCTCGATCCCGATCATCTTCGTGACCGCGCGCACGACGAAGGAGAGCAAGCTCGAGGGCCTGAACGTCGGCGCCGTGGACTACATCACCAAGCCGATCGACCTCGACGAGACGGTCGCCCGGGTGCAGACGCAGCTTCGCTTCGCGGCGATCAACCGCGAGAACCTCGAGCTTCAGCGCAGGCTCGAGGAGTCGCGCCGCGCGGCGACCATCGGCGCCGTCGCCCAGGGGATCGCCCACAACCTGAACAACCTTCTCGGCGTCGTCATCGGCTACCTCGACCTCATCAAGAGCGGCTTCGACAAGCCGCAGACGGTGAAGAAGAACGCCCAGAACCTCGACGACGCGATCCAGCGGATCGTCGGGATAGTCCGCCAGCTGAGCACGCTGGTCGTCAAGTCGCGCCCCGAGGTCATGCGCGTCTCGGTTCCGCGGCTCATCGAGGGCGGCATCCGGCGCTTCCATTCCGACTACAAGCTCACCGCCCCCGTCGAGGTCGACAATCCCCTGGGCGACCTGGAGATCGACACGAACATCGAGACGTTCGAGGAGGTGCTCTCCAAGGTGCTCATCAACGCGTGGGAGGCGTACCGCGACGCCCCGGCGTCGGCCAAGCGGCCCATCTCGGTCCAGACGCGCCTGATCGAAAGGCCGCGCGGGGAAAAGGTGCTCGAGATGAGGGTCGACGACTCGGGGGTCGGGATCGCCGACGAGATCCGCGACCGGATGTTCGAACCCTTCGTGAGCTCAAAGCGCACCGTCGGCGTCGGGATGGGCCTCACGGTCGCCCGGCATTCGCTTCGAAGCCTCGGCGGCGAGGTCAACATGGCCTCGAGGCCGGAGGGCGGAGCGAGCGCGATCCTCATCCACCCGGTGCGGGACCCGCGCCAGAGGGACCGCCAGCAGGCCGACGACGACTAGGCCCGGGGCGCTGGCGACACTCCATGGACAAGATCGCATTCCTGGGAGCGGGCAACATGGCCGCCGCGATGGTCGAGGGCCTGATCGCCAAGAAGGCCTATGCGCCCGGGATGATCGCCTGCATGGGGGGCGCGGGCGCGACGGCCGCCGCGCTCGCCTCGCGCACGGGCGTCCGCCTCGCCCGCTCGCTGGACGACCTCCTCGCCGGCGCGGGCACCCTCGTCGTCGCCTTCAAGCCGCAGCACCTGGCGTCCGCGGATCCGCGCCTCGGGCCGCTCACCGAGGGGCGCCTCGTCCTCTCCGTCCTCGCCGGCAAGAGGCTGGAGAGCCTTTCGCGGGCATTCCCCGGGGCGCGCAACGTCGTCCGGAGCATGCCGAACACGCCCGGCCAGATAGGCGCCGGGATGACCGGATGGTGCTCGCTTAGGCCGCTGGCCGCCGGCGACCGCGGCACCCTTGAGCAGGTCTTCGGCGCGCTCGGCCGCTCGATGGAGCTGCCGGAGTCGCAGCTCGACGCCTTCACGGCAATAAGCGGGAGCGGACCGGCCTACGTCTTCGAGTTCGCCGCGGCGCTGCGCGACGCGGCGGTCGCCGCCGGCCTCGATCCCGCGACCTCGGGGACCCTCGCCGTCGAGACGCTCCTCGGCGCCTCGCGGCTTCTCGCCCGCCGGGGCGTCGACCCCGAGGAGCTGCGCAACCAGGTCACCTCGCCCAACGGCGTCACCGCGGCCGGGCTGCGCCGGATGTCCGAACGCGGCTTCAGGGGCATCGTGCGCGAGTGCGCCCTCGCGGCAAAGGCCCGCTCGGAGGAGCTCTCGGCCTGAGGGACATGAACGCGCTCGGCGGACGCATTCTCGTGACCGGCGGGGCCGGCTTCATCGGCAGCGCGCTTGTCTGGGCCCTGAACGGGCGCGGCATCGACGACATCGTCGTCTGCGACATGCTCCAGTCCGACGAGAAGTGGCGCAACCTGGTTCCCTTGAGGTTCTCGGACTATATCGAGGGGGCCGACCTTCGCTCCAGGCTCGCCAAGAGCCCGGCGACCCTCGGCAAGTTCTCGGCCGTGTTCCACCTGGGCGCCTGCTCCTCGACGACGGAGCGCAACGCCTCGTACCTGATCGACAACAACACCGCGTTCTCGCGCGAGCTCGCGGGATGGGCCCTGGGCACGGGCGCGCGGTTCATCTACGCCTCCTCCGCGGCGACCTACGGCGACGGGAGCCAGGGCATGGATGACAGGAACGCGAAGATCGAGAGGCTGCGGCCCCTCAACATGTACGGGTATTCGAAGCACCTCTTCGACCTTTACGCCCGTCGCCTGGGCTGGCTGGAGCGGATCGTCGGCGTCAAGTACTTCAACGTCTTCGGCCCGAACGAGGAGCACAAGGGCGACATGCGCTCGGTTGTCTCCAAGGCGCAGCTCCAGATACGCACTTCGGGCCGGATCGAGCTCTTCAAGAGCTACGACCCCCGGTACAAGGACGGCGAGCAGATGCGCGACTTCCTCTATGTGAAGGACGCCGTCGAGATGACGCTGCATTTCGCCGAAGGGGGCGCCTCGGCCGCCGGGCTCTACAACCTGGGTTCGGGCCAGGCGAACACCTGGCTGACGCTCGCCGGCGCCATCTTTGGCGCGCTGGGCCAGGAGCCGAGGATCCAGTTCATCGACATGCCCGAGTCCCTGCGCGCCAAATACCAGTACTACACGCAGGCCGACATCTCGAAGCTGCGCGCGACGGGCTACGCGCGCGCGCTCACGCCCCTTGCGGACGCCGTCGGCGACTACGTCAGGAATTACCTGGTCCCGGGAAAGAGGCTCGGCGACTAGGCGGGGCCGCGGCCCGGCACGCGCTGCGCGGGGAAATCCCCTCCGTCCCGGGGCCTCACTTCACCTGCTCCAGGTCGGCCTCGGTCATCTCCCTGCGATCGCCCACCTCCTTGCGCACGGCGGTGACGGCATCCGGAGAAATCGGGTCCGCATTGTTGCCCCACGAGTGGCGGACGTAGGTGAGGACTGCGGCGATCTTCTCGTCGTTCCAATTGTACATCGAGCCGGTCACCTGCTGGCCGAAAATGGGCATCGCGGCGGCGCTGAAGCTCTTCCCCTCCACGTGGATCTCGCCCTTCAGCCCGTAGACGACGATCCTGATGACGCGCGCGGGCGAGCCCGTCACCCACTCCGAGCCGGCGAGCGGGGGATAGGTCCCCGGCAGGCCCAGGCCCGTCGGCTGGTGGCACGTGCTGCAGACGCTCTTGAACTGATGCTCCCCCATGACGAGGGGGTCCGTCTTTGGCGCGGCCCCTCCGATGACCAGCTTTGCGTTCTCGTTGTAGATCGACGCATTGTAATGGCCGGCGTACCGGTTCAGGTAGGTGCCGGAGAAGAGGACCAGCCCGCTCAGCGTGAAGAGTATCCCGATCGGAAGCAGGCGGTAGCGGGCGCCGTCGTCGGGATGGCGGCCGAGCAGCCGTTCATGGGCGTCCATCAGGCTCTCGTCCGTCGCGGCGGCCTGATCGAGCCGGGGATCGCGCTGGGCCTGCCCGTTCATTGCGCCCCTCCTGCCTTTGCCGCGGTGGGCGCAGCCGTTGGGGCGGGCGCATTCGCACCCGGGGGCGAAGCCG
>DATNHT010000161.1:0-11895 GCA_035604815.1 Opitutaceae bacterium | reverse complement strand
TCCGCGCGTCGCGCAGCGGTGACGGCGCGGAAGCACGATTCAGGGACATTGGGGGGCTGCGCCGTATTTGCTCCACATTTGCCAAGCCACTGATCAAAAGGGGGGCGCTCAAAGAAGAACGTCACAACCCAAGATAAATATGGCTTCCGCAAAGAAAAGGGCCTCGGCAAGAACCGTCGTCAAATTCAGGGACCTCGAGTCGGAGAGGAATCCCGTGGGCGGGATCGAGCGCGAAACACGGGTAAAGACTGGCTAGTAAAAGGGGGTTTGCGCATGTCGCCGACCGGAGATTGCGCGGCCTTCGCATTCAGGGACACGACCGTAAGCGTCGGGGAGGTTGTCCGTGCGGCGCATTTCAGGGACGAGCTGCAGCCGAGCGTGTCCGAGGTCGCCTGGAAACTGGCTTCCGAGGACGAGGCGGCGCGCTGGAGCCTGGAGGCGGACGAAGACGCCATCGGGGCGATGGTCGATCGATTCCGGTATGAAAACGACCTGATTTCAGCCGAGGAGGCGGAGGCGTGGCTCGCCAGCCGCGGAATGACCCAGGACGAATTCCAGGACTACTTCAATCGATGCTATTGGCGGGAAACCCTCAGGGAGAAGGTCATTCCTGAACATGTTGATACCGCAGGCGTCATTCCGGAACTGCTCGGCCTGGTGCAGGTCGAGCTTCTCATGTCGGGGGCCTTCGGCCCGCTCGCGACCGGGTTGAGCCGCCGCCTCGTGGCGCGCGCCACAGCGGAGGCTCCCGCCGGCGCGAAGCAGGTGAAGGAGGAGCGCGCGCGTTTCCTCGAGCGCATGGGACTGGAGTCCGGCGGCGTGGCCGGATGGCTCAAGTCACTCGGCCGCGGCCAGGATTGGCTGGGAAGCATGCTCGAGATGGAGGCGACTTACCGCCTCAGGTGCGGCGCCGTCCTGACGCCGGAGCGGCTTTCTCAGGCGCTGGCGGCGGCGCGACTGCCGCTGACGCTGCTGGAGGTGGAAAGGGTGGAATTCGATTCCGCCGATGCGGCACGCGAGGCCCTCCTGTGCGTCCGTGATGACGGCCTCTCCATGGAGGAGGTCGCCCGAGATTCGCGCTATCCTTTCGATCGCCTCGAGATTCTGGCTGAGGATTTGCCGGAGGACCAGCGGCAGAAGCTGCTTTGCGCCGGCATAGGAGAGGTTCAGGAACCTGCACCGGCGGGCGGCGTCATTCACCTGAGCCGCGTGCTTCGCAAGACCGAGCCCACCCTTGCCGACGCTGCAGTCAGGAGCCGCATCGAGCAGCGGATCCTGGACGTCTACTTTTCGGAGACCGGCGATAAGGACATCCGCTGGTTAATTCGCTAGCCGGCCGAGGAAGCCCGCGCGCGCGTCCTCGCGACAGACGGCTCCCCGCAAAATCTCGGCGCCGATCCGGACGACAGGTCCACGCCTCCCGGAGGGGGAAACTCTCCTTCGCCCGCAGGCTTCGCCTAAATCGAGCCCGGGCGCGATTTCTGAGGAGGCAACGGTTGGGGGTTCACGCCGCCCTTTGGGCCCTCCTTGCCCGGCTTGAAATCCTTGAATCCGGCGCGGCGCTTCCTCTTGGCGACTTTCCTTGTTGATGCCATGTGGGTCAAAGCTGAGGTCCTGACGATACGGTGCAGAAGTTGCGCGCGTGGAAGGGGAGAGTCAATTGCGGGCCTCGAAAGGAGGATAAGGTGCACAAGGTGCTGTTAAGGATGCCATTGCAACCTGCGCGGTGACGGGGCGGAAGGCGCATTCCCAAGGAGAATAATCTGTGCTCCTGGATTCCGAAGCCGGACCCGGGAGCATTGCGCGCACGTCACTGCTGCACCCTGAGGATCACGGGCTTTCCCTCGCCCGCTGCGTTCGTCGCAGAAATGGCAATCGTCGACCCGGGGACCATCGGATAGCCGCTGAGCGTTCTCTGCACCGGGACCGCCGCGCCCGCGTGGATGACGTCCCATCCCTCGAGACTGACCCGCTTGCCGGAAGGGACGGTGGCGAAAATGTAGGCGAGCACCGGGCTGCCGCCATCCGAGGCCGGCGGCGCGATCTGAATTCTCACCTCGCCGTCGCCATGTTCGACCGATGCCGCCCTGGGCGGCTGGGGCGGCTTGAGCTTCTTCTTGCGCGCGGGAACGACGTTCGCGGTGGCAAGGGAAGGCGGGCTGGCGCCCGTCGCGTTGGCCGCGGTCACGGTGAAGTTGACAGCGTGGCCGTTCTCGAGGTCACCGAATACGGCGTATCCCCTTGCGCGGAATTCGGCCGCCGAGACCGTGATCCTGGCGCCGCCCGAAGAGGCGATGGCGTAGGACGCGACCGGCGAGCCGCCGTCCAGGCAAGGGGGATCCCAGGTCACATAGGCGAGCCGGTCCCCGGGCTCCGCGGAGACATTGCCCGGCGGGCGGGGCGTCGTCGGCCCGCAGAACCGTTCGGCCAGCAGGGCTTGGTAGGCTGGCGAAACGCCTGCATCCGAGGGGCCATGGCCCCCCGGATCGAACTCGGGCTGCCTCGCGTCATAGCCGATCGCGGGGGCCGATATCAGGTTCATCGCCCTGCGGCTCGCTCCTGTCTGGACCCCCTGCGGGAGAATGGCGAACCTTGGATAATGATCGATCTGGTCGTGCTCGATCACGACGGCTTCCGAGTGCCCCATTTCGATCGCGGCTCCTTCCGGGTGAGCCGTGGAGACATACGAGAACCTGTTGTTGGCGACGCGGACCTGGGATGCGTCGGAGATTCTCAGCGCGCTCCAGGCAATGTCGCCAAAGACGCAGCCCTCGACGGTCCCGCGTTCAAAGCCCGGCCCCAGGTCGAGGGCAGCGGTCCCGAGATGCACAAACTCGTCCTCGAGAAACTGGATGCCCCCGGCGAGGGCAAAACGGACCGCGGCCGCCGGGCCGCCCGGCGGGCGGAGCCACGTGGTGCACTCAAAGCGGATCCCCTTGAATATGAGGCCGGTCACGGGCCGGCCAACGGTCCCTTTTCCGTCGATCAGCGCCTCGGCCGAGGCCGCCTCGACGTCAGCCAGCGCCATGTCCTCGCCCGCGCGCGGCGTGTAGTAGATCCGCCTCGCGGGCCGGTCGAAGTACCACTCGCCGGGAGTGCCCAGCAGTTCGAACGCGTTCACCACGAAATAGGGCGGAGTGCCCAGGCGCTCCGACCAGATCGCGCCCGGTTCGGGCGCCGGGAAGGCGATGTCGTCCGGATTCTTCCACAGGACCCTGGCATTAGGGGACGCGACGTCGCCTCCGGCGGGGCTCCTCACAAATGCCTGGATCAGCCGGCCCCGCGTCCGGCCCGCCGGCACCCCGTTGACGAACAGGTCGCGCGAATCCGCGAGCCCCTCGGGAGCGGGCGCCCACCACAGGTTGCGCGAACGGTCCGCAAGGGTCCAGCCCTCCACGCGAAACCCGCCGCTGACGACCGGGTGTTCCCCGGGCGCGGCCGTGTAGACGATGGAAAACCCGTTCGTCGCGGAATCCTCGGACCCGAACTCGATGGGTCGGGCGAGCCGGCAGTTTCCGCCGATGAAGACCGTGATGTCATCGGACATGTCGTGGTTTAGCGCGCGCACTATGTCGCGGGCCCGCTCGATCGTCCTTAAGGGCTGGTCCTCGGTCCCGGGATTGCCGTCGTCGCCGCCGGAGGAGACCCACAGGGCCGCGCGGGCTCCCGCTGCGGCGGCCAGGCCGAGGCAAAGCAGGCGGGCTATGAATGCGATTCGGGGCGGGGCCACCCTGAAAACCTTGGCGGGTTAGAACCATTCGGCAACACCAGGAGACGGCCTTCTTTCATGGGGCCGGGATTGTACTCGCGTTGGACACGGTTTCGGGCGGAGGTGTGGGATGCCTTTTACAAAACTCAGCCTGGCGCCCAACATGATCCGGGGGGTGCAGGCCATGGGCTACACGGAACCAACGCCCGTCCAGCTTCGCGCCATCCCCGTCGTCATGTCGGGCCGCGACCTGATCGCCTCGGCGCAGACGGGCACGGGCAAGACCGCCGCGTTCGCCCTCCCGGTCCTGTCCCTGCTGGGCACCCACAAGGCGGCGGGCCCCCGGGTGCTGGTGCTCGAGCCGACCCGCGAACTCGCCGCACAGGTCGAGACGGCCTTCCGGGACTTCTCGAGGTATTCGGACATTCGCGCGACGGTGCTGCACGGCGGGGTCGGCTACGGCCGGCAGCGCAGCGAGCTGCGCGCCGGCACCGATGTCGTCGTCGCGACCCCGGGGCGCCTCCTGGATTTCCTGCAGGAGGGCGAGCTGGGGCTGGGCGGCATCCAGATCCTGATCTTGGACGAGGTCGACCGCATGCTGGACATGGGCTTCATCCACGATGTGAGGCGGATCATCCAGCGGTGCCCGGCGCAGCGCCAGACGCTCTTCTTCTCGGCGACGGTGCCGCCCGAAATCGCGGCCGTGGCCTCCTTCGCCCTCAGGGATCCGGTGCGCGTCGAGATAGGGGCGATCAAGTCGGTCACCCAGCTGATCACGCACGCGATCTATCCCGTGCACCAGGAGCAGAAGTTCGAGCTGCTGCTGGCGCTCCTGGCCGCGATCGACTTCAACAGCGTGCTCGTCTTCTCGCGGACCAAGCACGGGGCCGACCGGATCGCCCGGCGCCTGAGGGAGGCCAACCACAGCGTCGCGGTGCTCCACGCGAACCGTTCGCAGAACCAGAGAATGGAGGCGCTCGAGGGATTCCGCAGCGGCCGCTACGAGGTGATGGTGGCCACCGACATCGCGGCCCGCGGCATCGACGTGGCCGGCGTGTCCCACGTCATAAACTACGATGTCCCCGAGAATCCCGAGGATTACGTGCACCGGATTGGCCGGACTGGCCGGGCACAGGCCGTCGGCGACGCGTTCACGCTCGCCACACCCGAGAACACCTCCGACGTCCGGGCCATCGAGCGGTTCATCGGCCGAGAGATCCCGCGCCTGAAGCTCGAGGGCTTCGCCTACAAGGCCGCGTCGGCGTTCCCGCAGCAGCGTGAGCCGCAGCGGCGCAGGAGTGGGGCGCCGGTGCGCGGGGCGCCGTCGTATCATCCGCGCGGCAAGCCGGGCGGCCATTGGGGCCGGCGCTGACCGCCGCCTACAGTTGCCCGTAGTAGGCCCCGGGGCCGTGCTTGCGGCGGAAGTGCCTGTCCAGCAGCGCCGGGGGGATCCTGGCGCCGGCGGGACGCAGATTGAGGGTCAGAAATGCCAGCCTGGCGCAGAGCTCGACCGCAACGGCGTTCTCCACGGCCTCGGCCGCGGTCCGGCCCCACGCGAAGGGGCCATGATGGGCCACGAGCACGCCGGGAATCTCCTCCGCGCTCAGCTTCGAGAACCTCTCGAGGATGACCCGGCCCGTCTCGATCTCGTAGGCGCCGCGGATCTCCCGCCTTGTGAGCGGGCGCGTCGCCGGGATTTCCCCGCAGAAGAAATCGGCGTGGGTCGTGCCCAGGACCGGGATCGGCCGCCCGGCCTGGGCGAAGGCCGTCGCGTAGAGCGAATGGGTGTGGACGATGCCGCAGGCGTGGCCGAACCCCCGGTACAGCTCGACATGGGTCGGCGTGTCCGACGAGGGCCGCAGCCTGCCCTCGACCCGCTTGCCATCGAGATCGACGAGAACCATGTCCGCGGGCCGCAGCCTGGCGTAGAGCACGCCGCTCGGCTTGATCGCCATGATGGCGCGAGCGCGGTCGAGCGCGCTCGCGTTTCCAAAATTCAGATGGATGAGCCCGTGCGCCGGCAGCTCCATGTTGGCCTCGTAGGCCTCTCGCTTGAGCTCGGTCAACATGGCGGGTCCGGGTCCTTGGCGGTCCTGCCTTTGGATCATCCGCGCGGGCTCGCGGCGGTCTGGTAGAAGGCCTCGTTCCAGCGGAGCTCCTTCTCGAACTCGGCGAGGCGGGTGTCCCCGTTGATGAGCACGAGCTCCATTCCCGCGATCTCCGCGAGATCGCGCAGGTGCTCGGCGGTCACGGCGTAGCTGAAGGCGGTGTGGTGCGCCCCGCCGGCGCGGATCCAGGCCCCGCAGGCGGTCTTGAAGTCCGGGCGGCACCTCCAGACCGCGCGGGCGACCGGAAGCCTCGGCAGGGGCCGCGGCGGGTCGACCACGTCGACCTCGTTCGCGACGAGCCTGAAGCGGCTGCCGAGGTCGATCAGCGAGGCGTTCAGCGCGGCGCCCGCAGGCGCGTTGAACACGAGTCGCACAGGGTCGTCCTTGCCGCCGATGCCCAGCGGGTGGATCTCCAGTGAGGGCCTGCCGGCGGCGATCGACTCGCAGATCTCGAGCATGTGCGCCCCCAGGACGAGGCTGCCGGACGGATGGAGGTGGTACGTGTAGTCTTCCATGAAGGACGTGCCGCCGCCGAGGCCCGAGCCGATGACCTTCATCATGCGAAGGAGGGCGCACGTCTTCCAGTCGCCCTCCGCCCCAAACCCGTAGCCGTCGGCCATGAGCCGCTGGACGGCGAGGCCCGGCAGCTGGCGCAGGCCGTGCAGATCCTCGAAGGTGGTCGTGAAGCCCTTGAAGCCGCCCGGTTCCAGGAAGGCGCGCAGGCCCAGCTCGATCCGCGCCGCGTCGCGCAGCGATTCGTGGCGGGCGCCGCCGCGCCGCAGTTCCCGGGCGACCGTGTAGCGTTCGCCGTACTCGCCGCACAGGCGGGTTACCCTGGCCTCGGCCACCCGCCCGACCTCCGCCGCGAGGTCGCCGACGCCGTAGCCGTCGACCGAGTAGCCAAAGCGCGCCTCCGCGGCGACCTTGTCGCCCTCGGTGACCGCGACCCGGCGCATGTTGTCGCCGAAGCGGGCGAACCTGGCCCCCTGCAGGTCCTGCCAGGCCCGCGCCACCCGCATCCACGCGCCCAGCCTGTCAAGGACCTCCGGGTCCTGCCAGTGCCCGACGACGATCTTCCTCGCTAGGCGCATCCGCGCGTGAAGGAATCCCGCCTCGCGGTCGCCGTGCGCGGCCTGGTTGAGGTTCATGAAATCCATGTCGATCTCCGCCCAGGGCAGGTCGCGGTTGAACTGAGTGTGGAGGTGGGCAAAAGGCTTGCTCAGGATGGACAGCCCGCCGATCCACATCCGGGCGGGCGAGAACGTGTGCATCCAGAGGATGAGGCCCGCGCATTCGGGCGACCGGTTCGCCTCCAGGCAGACCGAGCGGATCTCCTCGCCCGTCGTGAGCACCGACTTGAACGCCACAGGGAGGGGGATGGCCGCGGAGGCGCTCAGCGCCCTTGCGATCTTCTGCGAATTGGCCGCCACCTGCCTGAGCGGCCCGGGGCCGTAGAGGTGCTGGGAGCCCGTGACCAGCCAGATCTCGGATTTCGCGAGGGGTTTCATCGGTAGGGGGGGGTCACTTGCCGCGGGTATCGGCTTGGATCGCCAGGAGTTCCTTCATCACCCGCGACAGGTCCGCCCTCCTGCGGACGCCCCCGAATCCGTCGTGAAGCGTGCGGTACTGGGTATAGAGCCGGTTGTAGACCCTGCGGCGGCGGGGATCGGGCCGGTAGGCAGCCCTCTTCAGCCTGGTCATCGCCCTCTCGGCTGCCGGAAAATCCCGATGGGCCCCGGCCAGCACCGCCGCGCTAATCGCGGCGCCGAGGGCGCAGGCCTGGTTCGAGCCGGCGACATGCATCGTGCAGCCGGTCACGTCGGCGTAGATCTGCATCAGCAGCGGGTTCTTCTCCGCGATGCCGCCGGCGCATACGATCCTGCGGGTCGGCACGCCGTATTCCCGGATCCGCTCGATGATCATCCGGGCGCCGAACGCGGTGGCCTCGATGAGCGCCCTGTAGATCTCCGCCCGCGTCGTCTGCAGCGTGCAGCCGACCAGCAGCCCGGTCAGCCGGGGATCGACGAGGATCGTCCGGTTGCCATTCTGCCAGTCAAGAGCAAGGAGCCCGCTCTGGCCGGGTTCCAGCCGGGCGGCCTCCGCGGTCAGCCGGGCGTGCATCGCCTCGTCTGCGCCGCAGGCCACCTCGACCCACCAGTTGAAGATGTCGCCGACGGCCGACTGGCCGGCCTCGATCGCGTGATATCCCGGCAAGATGGAGCCCGGCACTATGCCGCAGATCCCCGGAATGTCGGGAGCCCTGCTCCCCGAAGAAACCAGCGCGCAGTCGCACGTGGAGGTGCCGATGACCTTGACGAGGGTTCCCACCCGGATCCCGCAGCCGATCGAGCCGTAGTGGACGTCGAACTCCCCTATCGCAATGGGGATGCCGGCGGGGAGGCCGAGCCGCCGGGCCCACTCGGGGCCCAGGGAGCCGGCCGGGGTCGTGGCATCGAACGCCCGACTGTAGAGGCGCTCCCTCAGGTCGCCGAGCCGGGGATCTAGCGCGGAAAGGAACTTCTTGTCCGGGAGCCCCCCCCACTCGTCGCTGTAGAGGGCCTTGTGGCCGGCGGCGCAGATCCCGCGGACGACCCTCAGGGGGTCGGTGACGCCGGCCAGGGTCGATGGAATCCAGTCCGCGAGCTCCACCCACGAATACGCCGCGTTGAAGACGCCGGGGGCCACGCACAGGCAGTGCCAGATCTTCGACCAGAACCACTCCGAGGAGTAGCGGTTGCCGCATTTCGCGATGTACGCGGGCCGCGTCCTCGCCGCGGCCTCCGTGATCCGGGCCGCCTCGCGCCAGCTCGTGTGGTCCTTCCAGAGCCAGCACTGGGCGGCGAGGTTGCGCCGCCATCTCCGGTCGAGCGCGAGCGGACGGTTTCGCCGGTCGACCGGAATGGGGCTCGACCCGGTGGTGTCGACCCCGACCCCCGCAATGCGCCCCGGGGAGAACCCGCGGGCGCGCCTCGCCGCGGCGAGGGCGCCCCGGACGCTTTCCTCAAGCGCGACCAGGTAGTCGCCCGGGTACTGGCGCGCGAGATGGGCATCGCCAGGGTCCAGGAGGACGCCCTGGCGTCCGCTGCGGAACTGCGCGACGCAGCTGCCCAGTTCCGCTCCGTCCCCGCAGCGGACGATGAGCGCGCGCGCCGAATTTGTTCCGAAGTCTATTCCGAGGGTGAACGCCATTTGGAGGGGGAGCGCGGGTCAGAGCCTATCCGCGGGCCATGCCGACACGATCTTGTATTGACTGGACGGTCAAGTGAACCGAAGGTCGCCGCGGAAGGCACGGTTTTTCTAGCCTTGGCCCGCTGCCCCCCAACCATGAGCTTGTTACCCCCGCTGGCGATGGCTTTGCCTTCAACTTCCACCCTGACCGGCCTCGACTGGCTCGCGATAGGCATCTACTTCAGCCTGCTCCTCGGGGTTGTCACCTGGGTCGTGCGCAGGAGCAAGGACACCGCCACGGACTATTTCCTGGCCGGGCGCAACCTGGGGTGGTGGATCATCGGCGCCTCGATTTTCGCCTCCAACATCGGCTCGGAGCACATCGTCGGACTGGCCGGATCGGGAGCCACGGACGGCGTGGCCCTGGCGCACTACGAGCTCCACGCGTGGTGCCTCCTCGTCCTCGCCTGGGTCTTTGTCCCGTTTTACTCGCGCTCGCTCGTTTTCACCATGCCCGAATTCCTCGAGCGGCGCTTCAGCACGCCGTCGAGGTACGTGCTGTCGATCGTCTCGCTTATCACGTTCATCGTCTCGAAGATCGCCGTCGGGATATTCGCCGGCGGGGTCGTGTTCGCGACACTCCTGCCGGAGGTCCACATCACCTTCGGCGCGACGACGCTGAACAGCTTCTGGATCGGGTCGGTGGCGGTCATCGTCCTCACGGGCCTCTACACCATGGTGGGCGGCATGCGGGCGGTCGTCTACAACGACGCCGTGCAGGTGACGGTCCTGATAACAGGCTCGGCGCTCCTGACGTTCTACGGGCTCCACCGTCTGGGCGGCTGGTCCGAGATGCGCCATTACTGCGGCTCGGAGATGCTCAACCTCTGGCGTCCGATAACGCCGGCGGGCGTCCAGTCGACCTGGGCTCCCGTCCTCGAGACCAGCGCCTCCGGGGCGATCGTGAAGCAGGCGTGGTACTTCAACGGCAACTTCCCGTGGCCGGGGATGCTCATCTGCGCGCCAATCATCGGCCTCTGGTACTGGTGCACCGACCAGTACATTGTCCAGCGCGCGCTCGGCGCGCCGGACCAGAAGACGGCGCGCCGCGGGAGCATCTTCGCCGCCTTCCTCAAGCTATTCCCGGTCTACCTGTTCATCATACCGGGCCTCATCTGCTTCGCCCTGGCCAAGAGCGGGAAGGTCCCCGAGCTCGCCGCAATGGTGGGCGCCGACGGCAAGCCCGTGCCGCCTGAGGCGCAGGCCGCCTTTCCGCTCCTGGTGAAGTATCTCCTGCCCCCCGGACTGAGGGGAATCGTCGTCGCGGGCCTGCTTTCGGCGCTCATGGGCTCGCTTGCGGGCGTGTTCAACGCCTGCTCGACGCTTTTCACCGTGGACCTCTACGAGAAGGTCCGGCCGAAGGCCTCCCAGCACGAGATCGTGCGCATGGGGCGCATCGCGACCGCCGTCATGGTCCTGATCGCGCTTGCGTGGATCCCCGTCATCCAGGGGGCGCACGGCCTGTACAGCTACCTGCAGTCGGTCCAGGGCTACCTGGCCCCGCCGATATTCGTGGTGTTCTTCTTCGGCGTGTTCTGGAAGCGACTGAACGCCCAGGGATGCCTCTGGGCGATGGTGGTGGGCTTCGTGCTCGGGGGATCCCGCATGCTGGTCGATACGCCGGTGACCATGAAGCTCCCGGGATTCGAGCAGGGCTACGCGACGGGTTCGTTTCTGTGGATCGTCAACAACATCAACTTCCAGTATTTCAGCGTCCTGATCACGCTTGTCTCCGCCGTCGTCATGGTCCTCGTGAGCTATGCGACGCAGGCGCCGGATTACCCCCGGATCCAGGGCCTCACCTTCGAGACGGCCACGGAAGCGGACCGCGCGCTGACCCGCTCAAGCTGGGAGAAGAAGGACGTCCTCTTCTCGGCGTTCATTCTGGCCTGCATCCTGGGCGCCTATATCTACTTCTCCGGCTGACCGGCCCTGGAGTTCCCCGGCCGCACGCTCCACAACCGACCCCCCCATGAATGCGCGAATGGCGATCCGGCTCTGCACCCTCATCCTGGCATGCGCCCTGTCAGCCCCCGAGGGCGGCGCGGCGGTCAGTCCGGGCGTTCAAAAGCTGCCCTTCGGGGAGGCGGGGGGCCGGCCTGTCGACCTGTACGTCCTCACCAATGCGGGCGGCATGGTCGCAAAGGTCATGACCTACGGCGCGACGCTCACGGAACTCGACGCGCCGGACAGGGGCGGAAAGCTGGACGATGTCGTGCTCGGGTTCGACAGCCTCGGCGGTTACCTCGGGAAGGAGCCGTTCTTCGGAGCCACCGTGGGCCGGGTGGGAAACCGCATTGCGAAGGGCCGGTTCACCCTGGACGGCAAGGCCTACCAGCTCGCCACCAACGACGGACCAAACCACCTGCACGGGGGGATCAGGGGGTTCGACAAGGTCGTCTGGGACGCTGAGGCGGTCCCGGGCGGGGATGGGCCCTCGGTGAGGTTCAGCTACCTGAGCCGGGACGGCGATGAGGGTTATCCGGGCAATTGCCGCGTCAGCGTCCTGTACACGCTCACCCGTGCCGGCGAGCTGCGTCTCGACTACGAGGTCTCCACCGACCGGGACACTCCCGTCAACGTGACAAACCACAGCTACTTCAACCTGGCGGGGCCCGAGAACGGTGACATCCTCGGGCATGAGCTGACGCTCGACGCGGACCGGTTCACGCCCGTCGACTCGACCCTGATCCCGACCGGCGAGCTCGCGCCTGTCGCGGGGACGCCGATGGATTTCCGCCATCCGGCGCGGATCGGCGCGCATATCGAGGAAGTCGGCGGCCACCCGGTGGGCTACGACCACAACTACGTCGTCAACGGAGGGGGAGGGAAGCTCGCCCCGGTCGCGAC
>DATNHT010000160.1:0-23974 GCA_035604815.1 Opitutaceae bacterium | reverse complement strand
CAGGGCCTCGAGCCGGGAAGCGACGAGCTCCGCGCGGGAGTCGAGCATCTGGGCCGCGTAATCCCTGAGCCGGGCCTCGCTGCAGGCCGTGTGCCCCTCCTCCTGGAGCGTCTCCATGGCGAAGAGGATCCCCGCGTCCAGCCTCGGCGGCGCGTCGTTCGCGAACCCGAGATTTATCGCAATCCGGTCGGCAGTCTTGAAGCCGATCCCCTCGATCTCGCGCGCCACGCGGTAGGGCTCCGAGGTGAGGACCGCCTTGGCCTTCGGTCCGTACTGACGGACGAGCTTGACGCACTGGGCGGGGCTTACCCCGTAGGTCTGGAGGAAGATGTACAGCTCCCGCTCCGTGCGCTTGCCGTCCCAGGCCTGCTTGATCGCGGCCGCGCGCTTGCGCCCTATTCCCGGGACGCTTCGCAGCCTTGCGGACTCCTCGCTCAGGACGCGGAACGTGTCGGTGCCGAAGGCGTCGACGATCTTGTTCGCGTACACCCGGCCTATCCCCGGCACGAGCCCGCTGCCGAGGTACTTGCGGATGCCGTAGACACTCGCGGGCAGCTCGCTCCTGAAGGTGGCGACCTTGAACTGGGCGCCGTGCTGGGAGTGCCGGGTCCACTCGCCGGACAGGTGGAGCGTCTCGCCGCATTCGACCCCCGGGAGCGCCCCGACGATCGTGACCGGTTCGGGCTTGGCGGCCGCCTCGGCCGCGTCGGGCCGGAACTCGGCTATGGTGTAGTGATTCTCCTCGTTGAGGAAGATGATGCGCTCGACGACGCCGGTGAGCGCTATGGGTGCGGGGGATGGGGGCACGTGCGGCTGGATATCTTCCGAGCGATGGTGGAGAATCGCGCCAAAATCAATGGCGCATGTTCTGCGGCGTTGATCCTGGGCGCGGAATCGGGCAATCCTGTCGCCCATGACCCGCTCGGCATGCGCGCTTCTCGCATCCCTCGTCCTCGCCGCCGTCCCAGCCGGAGCGCAGGAAGCCGCCCGGGCGGACGAGCTGGCCATCCGCCAGTTGAACGCCGACTATGTGCGCGCGTTCGTCGCGTGCGACGTGGCCCGGTTCAGGGACCTGCTGGCGGCCGACTTCGTCGGGGTGCTGGCCGACGGGCGCGTCATCGACAAGGCCGAGTTCCTGGCGCAGGCCGCCCTGCGCCCCGACGCCCGGGGCCTGCGGCTCAACGACATGGTCATCCGCGTGTACGGGGACACGGCGCTGGTCGGCGCGGCCGTCGCCTACCGCAGGGCGGACGGATCGGCCGTCCGGACCCGCTACACGAGCGTCTACCTGCGGCGCGGGGGCCTCTGGGCGATCGTGTGGGTCCAGTGGACGCGGGTCACGGCGCAATAAATTGATCTGGCGCGCGCGGGGCCGGTGGCCGAGACTCCGGGCGATGCCTGCGAGCCAGGAGCTTACACGCGCCCGCGCCTCGGCCCGCACCGAGGGTTCGGTGCTGGAGGTCGCCCTCGAGGGCCCGTGGAGGCTGGACGGCGAAACGCCGCGCTGGAGCTCCGTGGTGGGCGGGGCCAGGCCGTCGGCGGTGCGGCTGCGCGCCGACGGGGTCTCCCGGTGGGACACGTCCCTGGTCGCCTTTGTCGGCGAGGCGCAGCGCTGGTGCAGCGACGCCGGCGTCGCCTGCGACACGGCGCTTCTCCAGGAGAAGATGCGGCTGCTGGGCGGGCAATTCGCCGAGTCCCTGCGCGCCGGCGCGCGCGACGACCATTCGCGGAGCCTGCTTGTCGAGGTGGGACTGTCCACCCGCGAGGCGATGGGCGAGACTCGCGATTTCCTCCAGTTCGTCGGCGAATGCTGGATCGGCGCGAAGAGGCTTGTCGCGGGGCAGGCCGGGTTTCGCTGGAACGACTGCCTCGGCGAGATGCAGAAGTGCGGCGCGATGGCCCTGCCCATCGTTAGCCTGATCAGCTTTCTTGTGGGCATCACGCTCGCGTATTCGGGCGCCATCGTGCTCAGGCGCTTCGGCGGCGACATCTGGGTCGCCGACCTGATCGGCGTGGCGATGACGCGGGAGATGGGCGCCATGATGGCCGGCGTCGTTCTGGCGGGCCGGACAGGGGCGGCCTACGCGGCCGAGATCGGCAGCATGAAGGCGAACGAGGAGATCGACGCCCTCACGATCCTCGGGATTTCTCCGGTGAGGTTCCTGGTCCTGCCGAGGGTCCTCGCGCTGGGGCTCATGATGCCGCTCCTCGCGCTTTACGCCAACTGCCTCGGCATCCTCGGCGGCATGGCGGTGGCGTACACGACCCTGGACATCCCCCCGGCGGCCTACTGGGTCGAGATGCTGACGATAGTCGACCTGCCGGACGTCGCGGTGGGCGTGATCAAGTCGGTCGTGTACGGCCTGATCGTCGGCCTTTCCGGCTGCCGACGCGGGCTCCAGGCCGAGAGCAACGCCGCCGGCGTGGGCCAGGCGGCGACCTCCGCGGTCGTGACCGCGATCCTGTTCATCATCGTGGCCGACGCGGTTTTCGCGGTCGTCTTCAACGCCATCGGCCTATGATCAAGGAAGCCACGCCAGCCATCGAGGTGACCGGGCTCGCCTGCTCCTACCAGGACTACAAGGTCCTGGAGGGTGTCTCCTTCAAGGTCCGCTCGGCCGAGATATTCTTCATCGTCGGGCCCGTCGGCGTCGGCAAGACGACGCTCCTGCGCAACATGGTGGGGCTCGCGACGCCGGTGCACGGCGAGGTCCGGTTCAACGGGCGCTCGTTCACGAGCGCGGATCCGGCCGAGCGCCGCGAGATGCTCAAGTCCTTCGGCCTGTCATTCCAGGGCGGCGCCCTCTGGACCTCGCTCACCCTGAGCGAGAACATCACGCTGCCGCTTGAGGAATACACGCGCCTGCCGAGGGACGAGATTGAGCGCATCGCCGCGTTCAGGCTCGCGCAGGTGGGCCTTGCGGGATTCGAGGATTACTACCCGTCGGAGATCAGCGGGGGCATGAAGAAGAGGGCGGGGCTCGCCCGCGCGCTGGCCCTCGACCCGACGATCGTCTTCTTTGACGAGCCCTCGGCGGGCCTGGATCCGATCGGCGCCCGCAACCTGGACAGGCTCATCCTGCAGATCAGGGACACGTTCGGGACGACGATCGTCATCGTCTCCCACGACGTCGATTCGATCGTCGGAATCGCCGACCGGCTGATCATGCTCGACGTGCAGACCCGGGGAATCATCGCGGAGGGCCCCCCCGGCGCCCTCATCGCCGGGCCCTCGGACCCGAAGGTCGTAGAATTTTTGACACGCCGGACCGTTCGGTCAGGATAGCCGCGTGGCCGAGCCCCGCACGACATGAAGACCAAGATCAGCCCCGCCCTGGTAGGCGCCTTTGTCCTGGGCGCATTCGCGATAGGGATCATCACGCTGCTCGCACTCGGCAGCATGAGCCTCTTCACCAAGCCGGAGCGTTTCATGGTCTACTTCGACGAGTCGATAAGCGGCCTCGACCAGGGCTCGCCGGTCAAGCTGCGCGGCGTGCGCGTGGGGCACGTCGTCGGCATCTCGATCCGCTACGACCGCGACACCGGGAAGTCGCTCGCCGCGGTCCTGTGCGAGCTCAACCGCGGGTCGATCACCGACGAGCACGGCGCCAGTTTCGACGTCTCCGACAGGGCGGCGCTGCAGGCGCTCGTCGACCGCGGGCTGCGGGCGCAGCTTGAGCTGGGGGGCCTCGCCACGGGGCTCCTCTTCGTTGAGCTAGATTTCCTGGACCCGCGCAAGTACCCCGACCTGAGCAAGACGGCCGACCTCAAGTACGTGGTCGTCCCGCCGGCGCCCTCGGAGATCTCCGAATTGCGCGAGAGCGCCGCGACCCTCCTGGCAAATGCCACGACGGTGCTGGCCAAGATGCAGTCGATCGACTTCCAGGCGCTCTCGGTCGAGCTGACCAAGCTTGCGACCGAGGCGAGGCTCAGGATCGATGGCGTTGACTTCAAGGGCCTCGCCCAGCAGTGGAAAAGGACGGGGGAGTCCGTCGACGCCCTCGCCCGCTCGCCCGACGCCGTGCGCGCCATTGAGAACCTGAACAAGACCCTGGACGCCCTGCGCGCGGCGACAACCCGGCTGGATACGCAGGTCGACGCCAACGGGAAGGACCTGCAGGCCACGCTCATCCAGGCCAGGCTGGCCCTCGAGGCGTTCAATGCAGCCGCAAAGTCGGCCCGCGGATTCATCAACGCCCAGCAGGACATCGGGGCGGACGCGAGCCGCGCGCTCGCGAAGGTTGCAGACGCCGCCGAGTCGATCCAGCGGCTGGCCGACTTCCTGGAACGCAACCCCAATGCCGTCGTCTCAGGACGCAAGCAGCCCCAGTGAGGCCGCCCGACATGAACCATCCAAGACCATCCCATTCGCGCCGTCTCGTCCGAGGCGCCGCCGGCCTGCTCGTTGCGCTCGCAGGCTGCAATGTCATCCCGCCGGCCCAGGAGGACGCGACCCGGTATTTCATCCTTTCGGATACCCCCCCGGCGGGCCAGGCTCCCGCGGCGGGAGGCCTGAGGATCGGCCTTCGCCGGGTGACGCTCGAGGGGTACCTGGACCACCGGACGATCGTCGTGCGCACCGGAGCGAACGAGGTTCGATTCGAGGACTTTCGGCGATGGGCGGAGCCGCTCGACGCAGGGGTCGCGCGCGTCCTAAGGTCCAGCCTTCTCGCGTCACCCGATGTGGCGCAGGTGTACGGCGAGCCGTTCCCTGTGGACCAGGAGCGCGATTGCGACATCTCGGTCAAGATTGTCCGGTGCGAGGGCGCCGAGAACTCGGCGGGGAAATATGTCGCAAGCCTTGAGGCGACGATCGAGATCACCGCGCCCGGCGCCGCGCAGCGCGTGGTCTCCCGGAAGCTCTTCACGGCTCCCAGCGAGTCCTGGGACGGCAGCGATTTCGGCCGCCTCGCCAGCCTCCTGAGCAAGGACGTCGCCGCCCTTGCGCGGGAGGCCCTTGCCGGCGTTCCGCCGAGGAGCTGACCCTACGCCAGCGCCGCGCCGATCCGATCGAGCGCCGTTTCCACGTTCTCCCGGCTGTTGAACGCGCTGATCCTGACGTGGCCCTCGCCGCACCTTCCGAAGCCCGCCCCGGGCGTGCAGGCGACCTGCGCCCTCTCGAGGAGCAGGTCGAAGAACTCCCATGAGTCGCGGCCCACGTCGACCCAGATGTAGGGCGCGTTTTCCCCGCCGACGCACGGGAGGCCCAGGCGTGCCATGGCGGCGCGTATCAGCCGGGCGTTGCCGAGGTAGAAATCGGTGAGGCCGCGGGTCTGGCGGCGGCCCGCCTCCGAATAGATAGCCGCGGCGGCCCTCTGGACGGGGTAGGAGACCCCGTTAAACTTCGTCGTCTGCCTGCGGCTCCACATGGCGTGGAGCGCCTGCGGCCGGCCCGCGCCGTCCCAGGCCACGAGCGTCTTCGGCACGACCGTGTACGCGCAGCGGGTGCCCGTGAAGCCCGCCGTCTTGGAGAAGCTCCTGAACTCAATGGCCACCTCGCGCGCGCCCTCGATCTCGTAGATCGAGCGCGGGATCGCCGGATCGCGTATGTACGCCTCGTAGGCCGAGTCGAAGAGGATGACCGCCTTGTTGCGCGCCGCGTAGGCCACCCATGCCGCGAGCTGCTCCCTCGTTGCGACGGCGCCGGTCGGGTTGTTCGGGAAGCAGAGGTACACGAGGTCCGCCGGCGCGTCGGGAACCGCGGGGACGTAGCCGTTGGACGCGGTCGCCTCGAGGTAGAGGATCCCCTCGTAGCGGGCGCCCGCGGCCGGCCCGCTGCGCCCGGCCATCACGTTGGTGTCGACGTAGACCGGATAAACCGGGTCGGGAATGGCAAGCCGGATGTCCTTTGCGAAAATCTCCTGGATGTTGCCCGTGTCGCACTTCGCCCCGTCCGAGACGAAGATCTCGTCGGGCTCGATCCGGCAGCCCCGCTCGGCGTAGTCGTGGCTGGAAATGAGCTCCCGGAGGAAGCCGTACCCCTGCTCGGGCCCGTAGCCCCTGAACGTGGCACGCGCCGACATCTCGTCGGCGGCCGCGTGAAGCGCCTCGACGCACGCGGGGGGAAGGGGCTCCGTCACGTCGCCGATGCCCAGGCGGATCACGGGCCTGTCCGGATGGGCCGACGCGAACGCGCCGACGCGGCGCGCGATGTCCGCGAACAGGTACGAGGCCTTCAGCTTCGCGTAGTTCTCGTTGATTCGGATCATGGGCGGGTTCGTAAAGGCGGCGTTAAGTGGGCCGCTTCCGGCCGAAAACCTTGAACAAACCCGCAGGTGTCGCAATGTTCAAGCCCTCGTTGACCCCATGGAGAAGATAGAGTCGATCCCGAGCATGCGAGCGCTTGCCACCCGGCTTAGGGCCAAGCGGGGCGGACTTTCGCTCGTCCCCACGATGGGCGCCCTCCACGCCGGGCACGAGGCGCTCATCAGCGCCGCCTGGTCGGCCGGGGGCTCCGTCGTCGTCTCCATCTTCGTCAATCCCCTCTCGTTCGGCTCGAACGAGAACTTCGCGGGATACCCCCGGAGCCTGGACGCGGACCTCGCGATGTGCTCCCGGCTGGGGGTCAGCGCCGCGTTCGTCCCGTCCATCGGGGACATCTACCCGCGCGGCTACTCGACCTACGTGACCGAGGAGCACATCAGCAAGCCCCTTTGCGGGATATCGCGGCCCACGCACTTCCGGGGGGTGGCGACGTTTGTCGCGAAGCTGCTCAACATCGTCGGGCCCGACCGTCTCTACCTCGGCCAGAAGGACGCCCAGCATGTCGCCGTCCTGCGCAAGATGGCGGCGGATCTCAACTACGACGTCGAGATCGTGGTCATCCCGACGGTGCGCGAGGCTGACGGGCTTGCCGCGGCGGTGCGAAACAGCGGGTTGATGCGGGGCGATAGGCAGGATGCGCTCGCGATCAGCAAGGCGCTCAAGCGCGTGAAGGAGATGGTGGACGCCGGCGTGCTCAGCAGCGACCGCCTCGTCGCGGAGGCGACCCACATCATGGGACAGCACCGCCGGGTCCGGGTCATCTACGTGTCGATAGTCGATCCGAACACCATGGAGGCCGTGCGCGAGGTCGTCCCAGGCAAGACGCTCATCTGCGTCGCCGCGTGGCTGGACGAGGTCAGGTTCACCGACAACGCGGTGCTGTAGGCCGCCACGTCGGCATGGCTGCGTACTTCCCGAGGATCGGCATCGTGGGCTCGGGCGCGGTCGGGGGCTATTTTGGGGCGCGCCTGGCTCTCGGGGGCGCCGACGTGCGATTCCTGATGCGCGGCGACTTGGGCGCGGTCCGGACCCGGGGATCGCTCGTGATCCGCGACCAGGCCGGGACGACCGAGCTGAGACCGGTCGCGGCATTCGGGACGGCGGCCGAGGTCGGGGCCGTCGACCTTGTGGTGATCGCCTTGAAGACGACGTCGGGCGGCGATCTTCCGGACCTGGTGGAGCCTCTCCTCGAGCCGGGGACGGCCCTGCTCACGCTCCAGAACGGGCTCGGGGCCGACGAGTACCTCTCCGGCCTCTTCGGGGCGCAGCGCGTGATCGGCGGCCTTGTCTTCATGGCCCTGACCCGCACCGGGCCCGGGGAGCTCAGGTGCTTTCATCCAGGCTCCGTGTCGATCGGAGAATTCGGCAGGCAACCCGCCGAGCGTACCCGCTCACTGGCCGGGCAGTTGGAGGCGGCGGGCATAAGGGCCCATGTCGTCGACGACCTGCTCGAGGCGCGCTGGAGAAAGCTTGTCTGGAACGTCCCGTTCAACGGCCTCGCCATCGCCGAGGGCGGCGTCTCGACGGACCGCATCTGCGCCGATCCCCGGCTTGCCGACGAGGCGCACGCGCTCATGCGCGAGGTTCAGCGCGCGGCCGCGGCCTTCGGATTCAGGATCTCCGACAGCTTCTTGGACAGGCAGTTCGACGTGACACCCGCGATGGGGCCCTACCATCCTTCGAGCCTGGTCGACTACCTTGCCGGCCGGGAGGTCGAGGTGGAGCCGATCTGGGGCGAGCCGCTTCGTCGAGCACATGCGGCCGGGGTCGAGATGCCCAGGCTCGCGAGCCTTTACGGGCGGCTCCAGGCCCTGTGTTCCAAGCCGCCGCCGCGGGCCCCCTGATCGCGGGCGATCCCCCGGCCGGCGCGGCGGCCTGCGATCATCGCACTTGCGATCGACCACTCCCGGGAGATCATCTGGCCCCATGCTCAAGCCAAAGTTTGCGGCCGGCATGGCCGTATTGCTCATGGTTCCGGGCGTCCGGGCTTCGTTCGATCCATCCGCCTTCGACAAATCGGTGAGTCCCAAGGACGATTTCTTCAGGTACGCGAACGGGGCCTGGCTAAAGAACACGCCGATTCCGCCCGACTATTCGCGGTGGGCCGTCTTCGACGAGCTGCAGGTCCGAAACGTCGAGCTGCTGAGGAAGCTCTGCGAGCGCGCCGCCGCCAAGGGCGCCGCGGGGAGCCCTCTGGAGCGGCTCGTGGGGGATTTTTATTCGAGCGGCATGGATGAGGACGCCGTCAACTCGGCGGGCGCGGTTCCGATCAGGCCCGAGCTCGATCGCATCGCATCCGTGGGGAGCACGGCGGACGTGATGGGGGAGATTGCCCGCCTCCACTCCATAAGAGTCCCGGCCGGATTCGGGTTTTTCAGCGCGCCGGACGACAAGAACAGCGCCGTGGCGATCGCCCAGCTGAGGCAGGGCGGGCTAGGCCTTCCGGACCGCGACTACTACCTGAACGGCGACGACCGGTCGAAGAAGATCCGCGAGCAATACGTGGAGCACGTTTCGAGGACCCTCCAATTGCTCGGCGACTCGCCGGAGGCGGCCGATGCGGGCGCCGGGACTGTCCTGAAGCTCGAGACGGAATTGGCCAGAAGCTCGCTCTCCCGCGAGGTGCTCCGCAACCCCTATGCGAGCTACCACAAGATGGCGGTCGCCGACCTCGCGAAATACACGGGCGCCATCGACTGGCAGGGCTTCTTCCGCGACGCCGGAGCCCCGGCGCTTACCGAGGTCAATTTCCAGCAGCCCGACTTCTTCAAGGCGTTCGCCGCCCAGCTGGCGGCGGTGCCTGTGACCGACTGGCAGACCTACCTGCGTTGGAGCCTCGCGCACCACGAGTCGCCCCACCTGAGCGAGCCCTTCGTCCAGGAGAATTTCCGCTTCTACGGCGAGGTCCTGAACGGCACCGAGAGGATCCTGCCGCGCTGGAAGCGGATCGTCGCCATGATCGACGCCAACATCGGCGAGTCGCTCGGCCAGCTCTATGTCGCGGAATATTTTCCGCCCGAGGCCAAGGCCCGGATCCTGAAGCTAGTCGCCAACCTTCGCGCCGCGCTCAGGGCGGACCTTGCGAACCTTGCATGGATGGATGAGCAGACGCGCGCCAAGGCCATCGAGAAACTCGACGCCTACACGGTCAAGATGGGCTACCCGGACAAGTGGCGCGACTACAGCTTGCTGTCGGTTGACCGAGGGCCGTACGTGCTCAACGTGATGCGGGCCGACGCGTTCGAGGCTCACCGCAACCTAGCGAAGATCGGAAAACCTGTCGATCGCTCGGAGTGGGAAATGACGCCTCCGACGGTGAACGCCTATTACAGCACGCCGAGGAACGAGATCGTCTTCCCCGCGGGGATATTGCAGCCCCCGTTTTTCGACCCGGGGGCGGACGACGCCGTCAATTACGGCGCGATCGGCGCCGTCATCGGGCACGAGATGACCCACGGATTCGACGACCGGGGGCGCCAGTACGACCCGAGGGGAAACCTGGTCGACTGGTGGACCCCCGAGAGCGCCAGCAGGTTCAAGGCCAGGGCCGCGGGCATCGTGAAGCAGTTCAGCGACTATGCGGTGCTGGACGGAGTGCACCTGATAGGCGAGCGCACGCAGGGCGAGAACATCGCCGACCTGGGCGGCCTGAGGATTGCCTATGCCGCGCTCCAGAATGCGCTCGCCGGCCAGCGGCGCGCAAAGATCGACGGATTCACCCCGGAGCAGCGATTCTTCATAAGCTGGGCGTCGGTCTGGCGCGGCTCCATCCGACCCGAGGCGCTCCGGGTCCGCGTGAGGACCGACCCGCATTCGCCGCTCGAGTTTCGGTGCAACGGGCCCCTCTCCAACCTGGACGAGTTCGCGGCCGCGTTTGATGTCCCGGAGGGCGCCCGCATGCGCCGGCCGGCAGGCGAGCGCGTCACGATCTGGTGATGCTCAGCCCCGGCCGAACCCCGATCGCCGGCAGGCGCGTGCTGCTGATGGCCACGTGCCTGTGCGACGCGTTCCACGACGACGTGGCCGCGGCGACGGTGGAGGTGCTGGAACACCTGGGCTGCGAGGTGGAGTTCCCCGAGGGGCAGACGTGCTGCGGCCAGCCCGCGTTCAACGGCGGGGACTGGGCCGCGTCGCGCAGGGTCGTCCGCCACACGGCGCGGACTTTCTGCGGGGGGGATCCGGTCGTCGTCCCCTCCGGGTCCTGCGCGGCGATGCTTTTCCACGGTGCCGCGCTCGAGTTCGAGCATGAGCCCGACCTCGGCGAAATAGAGAGCCTCGGCCGGCGCACGTGGGAGCTCGGCGACTTCATCGTGAACGGCCTCGGGGTCGGCTCGTGGCCCGGCCGGTTCAACTCGGCCGTGGCCCTGCACCGCTCGTGCCACACGCGCGGGACCGCGAGCGGCGGGGCGGTCGCGCTGCTGCTCGGATCGATCGCGGGGGTGCGGCTGGTCGAATTCGGCGAGGCCGAGCAGTGCTGCGGCTTCGGCGGGACGTTTTCGGTGGGCTTCCCGCACATCTCGGCCGCGATGGGCGACCTGAAGCTCGACCACGTCCGGGCCGCTAAGCCCGACGTGCTCGTTTCGGGCGACACGAGCTGCCTCATGCACCTGTCCGGCCTGGCGGCCAGGGAGGGCATCCCGATCCGGACGATGCATTTTGCGCAGGTCCTGCGCGACGCCCTGAGGAGGCGCGCATGAAGACGCAGCGCATCGACCAGGCCGCCGCGGCGCTTCCCGCAAAGACGAAGGCGGCCGTCTACGAGGGCTCGAAGGCCGTGCACGAGAAGCGCACGAGGCTCCTCTTTGACCACTACGGCGACCCCGACCGCCTGAGGAGGCTCGCCGGCGAGATAAAGCGGCACGTGGTCGAGAACCTCGACACCTACCTTCCCGCCGTCGAGGCGAGGCTTGTCGCGAACGGCGCGAGGGTCCACTGGGCCGCGACGGCGGAGGCGGCGTGCGAGGCCGTCCACTCGATCCTCAGGGCGAGGGGGGCAACGAAGCTCGTCAAGGCCAAGACCATGGTGAGCGAGGAGATCGGGCTCGCGGAATACCTGGAGAAGCGCGGCGTCGAGGCCCTGGAAACGGACCTGGGCGAGTTCATCGTCCAGCTGGACCACGACCAGCCGTCGCACATCATCGCGCCCATCCGCCACAAGAACCGCCGCCAGATCGCGGAGCTCTTCGAGAAGAACGGTCTGGGCGCGTACGACGATGAGCCCGGGATGATCACGCAGCGGGCCCGGCAGTTCCTGAGGCACAAGTACCTCGAGGCCGACGCCGGCCTGACGGGCGCGAACTTCGTCGTGGCCGAGAGCGGCCGGCTCGTCGTGGTGACGAACGAGGGCAACGCGCGGTTCTGCCTTGCGGCCACCCGGTGCCACATCGCGCTGGTCGGCATCGAGAAGATCCTCCCGCGCGACCGCGACCTCGCGCTTTTTCTCAACCTGCTCGCCCGTTCCGCCACGGCGCAGCAGCTCTCGGTGTACAACGAATTCGTCAGCGGGCCTCGGGCGAGGGGCCAGCCGGACGGCCCCGATGAGATGCATGTCATCTTTGTGGACAACGGCCGCACGGAGGTCCTCGCGACCGAGTGCCGGGACATCCTGCGCTGCATCCGGTGCGGCGCATGCCTGAACGTGTGCCCCGTGTACCGCCAGGCGGGGGGGCACGCCTACCGCAGCGTCTACCCGGGGCCGGTGGGCGCGGTCCTTTCGCCCCTGCTCCTGGGCGAGCGCTTCCCCGAGAAGGCCGACCTGCCGAAGGCGTCGAGCCTCTGCGGCGCGTGCAACGAGGTCTGCCCCGTCGATATCCCAATCCCCGACCTGCTCCTGAGGCTTCGCGACAGGGCGCACGGGGAGGGCGTCCCGTCGCCGGGCACGCCGCCGATGGGCGCCTGGTCGCTCCTGGCGACGCAGCCGGCCGCATGGAGGGCCGCGCTCGCGGCCGGGCGGATCCTCAACCACCTGCCGACGAGGCTCATTCCCGTCCCCGCGCTCCGCGCCTGGGAGGCAAAACGGGAGCTGCCGCCGTGGCGGGGGGGGGAATTCAGGAAGTGGCTCAAAATGCGTCGCAAGGAGCAGGGCAGAGGGCAGAGTCGGCCCGAATAACCACCGGTCATGGCTTCGCCAAGAATCCCCAAGCCCAGTCTCGAGCCCTTCATCCTTCCGGGGACCGCGATGCGCGAGTTCACGGTGCGCGCGCTGGTGGCGGGCACGATCCTCGGCGTGATGTTCGGCGCCTCGTCGCTCTACCTCGTGCTCAAGGTGGGGCTGACGGTCAGCGCATCGATCCCGGTGGCGGTGATCTCGCTCGCGCTCTTCCGCGCGCTCTCGAAGGTGGGATTGAGAGACGCGACGATACTCGAGAACAACGTGAGCCAGACGGCGGGCTCGGCCGGCGAATCCATCGCCTTCGGTGTCGGCGTCACCATGCCGGCGATCATGATCCTGGGATTCGACCTTGAGCTCACCCGCGTGATCCTGGTGTCCGTTCTGGGAGGCTTCCTCGGGATCCTGATGATGATCCCGCTGCGCCGCGCGCTCATCGTCAAGGAGCACGGGTTCCTCAAGTATCCGGAGGGGACGGCGTGCGCGGCCGT
Source organism: Opitutaceae bacterium (assembly GCA_035604815.1). GTDB lineage: Bacteria > Verrucomicrobiota > Verrucomicrobiia > Opitutales > Opitutaceae > Palsa-1447. Next base: position 11,110 of record DATNHT010000160.1, on the reverse strand, counting down.
CCTGACGGCCGGCGCCTCGGCGGAGGACCGGGCCCAGGCCTCACCGGGAGCCGTCGCCGAGATGCGCGCGGCGGAGGCCGCCGGTCTCGGCAAGGCCCCCGGGGCGAAGTCGATATTCACCGGGCTCGGCGTGGGGGTCGTCTACAACGTGCTCAACCGCGTGCCGAGGCTCTGGAAGGACACGCCGGAAAAGATCTTCGACGCGCCGTTCAAGGGGGCCTCCGTGAGCGCGGAGATCTCCCCCGAGCTCCTCGGCATCGGCTACATCATCGGCCCCAGGATCGCGGCGCTCATGTGCGGGGGCGGCGTTCTGTCGTACCTGGTCCTGATCCCGATGATCAAGTTCTTCGGGGAGCATCTCCAGGGCCCGCTTGCGCCGGGCAAGATTCCCATCGCGGACATGCAGCCGGACGACGTCCGCGCGGCCTACGTGCTTTACATCGGCTCGGGCGCCGTGGCCGCCGGCGGGATCATCAGCCTGTTCCGCTCGCTTCCGACCATCTGGCACGGACTGAAGGAGGGGCTGCGCGACGTCGGCTTCGGCAGGCCGGAATCCGCCGGCGGCGCGCACGTGCCGCGGACCGAGAGGGACCTGTCCATGAAATTCGTCGGGATAGGCATCGTCGCCCTCATCGCGTCGATCATGGCCGCGCCGATGCTCCTGGATGCGGGAATGGGGACCAAGCTCCTGGGCGCGATCCTCATCGTGGTCTTCGGCTTCCTCTTCGTGACGGTGTCGTCTCGGCTCACCGGCGAGATTGGCTCGTCGTCAAATCCCATCTCGGGGATGACGATCGCGACGCTCCTCCTCACCTGCCTTATCTTCCTGCTCGTCGGGTGGACGGGCAACGCCTACTACGTTACGGCGCTCTCCGTCGGAGCCATCGTCTGCATCGCGGCATCCAACGGCGGAAGCACGTCCCAGGACCTGAAGACGGGCTTTATCCTCGGGGCGACGCCGAAATACCTCCAAATCGCGATCCTGTTCGGCTCTTTCGCCTCGGCGCTAGTCCTCGGGCCGATGCTGCTTGCGCTCAACAACGCCAAGGTCGTCTACGTGCCGGCCTCGGAGGTGGCCCCCGGGGGCCTGCATGTCGACGTCAGGGAACTGAGGTCCTCCGAAAAGCTGGTCGGTCCGCAGGCCCTCGGCGACACGAGGACCTATTACGTATGGCAGAGGAGCGACCCCTCGGGCGGGTCCTCGGAGAAATACCTGGTTAACGCCTCGGGCGACGCGGTCTGGCTCGTCGACCCTGGCATCAACGGGACCCATACGCACCGGCCGGACGGATCCACCGTGAACAAGTTCAGCGCGCCGAAGGCGACGCTTATCTCATACATCATCAAGGGGATCCTCGGCCACAAGCTGCCGTGGTCCCTCGTCCTCCTAGGCGTCATGATCGCGGTGACGCTCGAGATGACGGGCGTTCCGTCGCTCGCCTTTGCCGTGGGCGTGTACCTGCCGCTCTCGTCCTCGAGCCCCATTTGGGCCGGGGGGATCGTCCGCTGGCTCGTGGACCTCCACCACCGGCGCAAGCACGAGGGCAAGAACCTGAGCGAGGACCAGCTCGCGGCCGAGGGCGACAAGAGCCCCGGGGTCCTGCTGGCGTCGGGATACATCGCCGGAGGGGCCATCGCCGGAATCGTGATCGCCATCCTGCAGGGCGTCGACCGGCTCGCGAAATTTGACAACGATTTCAACGAGTGGGCGATGGCCCACAATCCCGCCTACAACGGGCCGTACGCCGATGCGCTGTCGATGATCCTGTTCCTTGTCCTGTGCGTGTTCCTGTATCTTGTCGGCCGGGAGAGGCTGCTCGCGCCGAGAAGGGGCCCGTCCGGCTGATCCAGCCATGGCCGACGACCGCGAGGCGATCATGGCAAGGGTGCGCGGCGCGCTGGCGCCGCTAAAGGGCCGCGCCGGGATGCCGGTCTACGACGACGCCATTGAGCTCGCGCGCAAGCGGGCCGGCGCGGCGGACCCGGTGGCCGAATTCTCCGAGCGCCTGAGGGCGGTGAATGGCGAGGTCGTGGCCGATCCGGCGGCCCTTGCGGCCGCCCTGCGCAACCGGGGCTGGACGCGCGGATACTGCGACCCGGAGCTGTGGCCGAGCATTGCAGGGCACTTCGGGGCGGACTTCGCGGTCGAGACCCGCTTCGACCGGTCGCGCGTGGACGACTACCAGTTCGGGATTACGAGGGGGGCCGGCGCGATCGCCGAGACCGGCACGATCATCCTCAACGACGCGACGACCTCGTCGCGCCTCGGGGCCCTCGCCCCGTGGGCGCATGTCGCCGTGATTTCCCGCGCCGACCTCTATTCGGACCTTTCGGAGGCCGTGGCCGCCCTCGGGCGGGACCCGAACGTGGTGTGGTGCACGGGCCCGTCCAAGACCGCCGACGTCGAGGGGATCCTGATCGAGGGCGTCCACGGCCCGGGCGCGCAGATCGCCCTGCTTGTCGACTGATGGGACCCGGCCGCGGGCTCACAACGGCTCGTCGATGACCGGATTGGTGAGCGTGCCGATGCCCTCGATTTCGACAGCGACCGTGTCGCCCACCTTCAGGTAGACGGGCGGCTTGCGAGCGAAGCCGACGCCGTGCGGGGTGCCCGTGAGGATCACGGTTCCGGGCAGCAGCGTCTTGCTGCCGCTCAGGAACTCGATGAGCGCGGGCACGTCGAAGACCATGTCGCTCGTGGTCCAGTCCTGCATCGCCTGGCCGTTGAGGACCGTCTTGATCCGCAGCGCGTTGGGATTGGGTATCTCGTCCCTGGTCACGAGGACCGGGCCCAGGGGGCAGAAGGTGTCGAAGCTCTTTCCCTGGCAGAACTGGCCCCCGTTAAGCCTGATCTGCCAGTCGCGGGCGGACACGTCGTTCGCCGCCGTGTAGCCGAGCACGAAATCGAGGGCGTTTGCGCGGGTCGCATTCTTGCAGGCCCTGCCGATCACCACCGCCAACTCGCACTCGTAGTCGACCTCGTGGCTCGGGAGCTTCCTGGGAAGCTCGATCGGATCCCCCGGATTCTGCACGGAGTTCGTGCCCTTGAGGAAGAGCATCGGGCGCTCGGGGACGCCCTTGCCGCCCTCCTCGGCGTGCCTGCGGTAGTTGAGGCCGATCGCAAGGATGTTCACCGGCGGGACGGGCGCGAGGATCTTGCCGGGCCTCACGATCCTGCCTGCGGCGCGGAACGCGCCGAACAGGTCGCCGGAGATTTCCCGGGCGGATCCGTCGGGCTGGAGCGCGGCGTAGGCGGGGCCGGAGGAGGTGAGATGCCTAATGATCTTCATCGGGACGGGGGCTCACGGGGCCGCGCCGGCGTACGCCTCCATCCCGACGCAAGAGCACACGAGGTTTCGGTCGCCGTACACGTTGTCGATTCGCCCCACGGCCGGCCAGAACTTGGAGGCGCGCGTCCAGGGAGCCGGATACGCCGCCAACTCGCGCGAGTAGGGATGGTCCCACTCGTCCGCGCAGACGGCCCTTGCCGTGTGCGGCGCGTTCTTCAGCGGATTGTTCGCCCTGTCGGCCTCGCCGTTCGCCACGGCCTGCATTTCGCCGTGGATCGCGATCATCGCGTCGCAGAACCGGTCGAGCTCCGCCTTGGTCTCGCTCTCGGTCGGCTCGACCATGAACGTGCCCGGGACCGGGAATGAGACCGTGGGGGCGTGGTAGCCATAGTCCATGAGGCGCTTCGCCGCATCCTCGGCCTCGACGCCGTGCTTCTTCCAGCCGCGAAGGTCGACGATGCACTCGTGGGCCACGAGGCCGGACGCGCCGCGGAAGAGGACCGGGAAGAACCTCTCCAGCCGCCTCGCGACGTAATTCGCGTTGAGGATCGCGGTCTTGGTCGCGGCCGCGAGGCCGTCCGGGCCCATCATCCGGATGTACATCCACGAGATGACGAGGATGCTTGCGCTCCCCCAGGGCGCCGCGCTCACGGCGCCCAGGTGGGCCCTGCTGCGGTCGCTGCCGAACGGCGACACGACGGCGTGGCCCGGCAGGAACGGCGCGAGGTGGGCCGCGACCCCGATCGGCCCCATCCCGGGTCCCCCGCCGCCGTGCGGGATGCAAAACGTCTTGTGGAGGTTCAGGTGGCAGACGTCGGCCCCGATGTGCCCGGGCGAAGTGAGCCCGACCTGGGCGTTCATGTTCGCGCCGTCCATGTACACCTGGCCGCCGTTGGCGTGCACGATCGCGCAGATGTCCTTGATCGCGCTCTCGAAGACCCCGTGCGTCGAAGGGTAGGTGACCATCAGGGCCGCCAGATCCCGCGAATGGGCCGTCGCCTTGGCCTTGAGGTCCGCCACGTCGATGTTGCCCTGCGCGTCGCACTCCACGGGGACGACCCGGTAGCCGCCCATGACGGCGCTCGCCGGGTTTGTCCCGTGGGCGCTTGTCGGGATCAGGCACACGTTGCGCCGGCCCTCGCCGCGGGACTCGTTGTACGCGCGCACGACAAGCAGTCCGGCGTACTCCCCCTGGGAGCCGGCGTTGGGCTGCAGCGAAACCGCCGCGAAACCCGTGATCTCCGCAAGCCAGGTCTCGAGGTCCAGGAAAAGGCGCCTGTAGCCCCGGGTCTGGTCCTCGGGAGCAAAGGGATGCAGCCTCGAGAATTCGGGCCACGAGACGGGAAACATCTCGCTCGACGCGTTGAGCTTCATGGTGCACGAGCCGAGCGAAATCATAGACTGGCAGAGCGTGAGGTCCCTCGCCTCGAGCCGCTTGATGTAGCGCAGCATCTCATGCTCCGTGTGGTATCTCTGGAAGACCGACGCCGTCAGGAACGGCGTCGTCCGGGCGAGGGGAGGGGCGAAGTCGGGCCTGACCGAGCTCGAGTCGGGAAGCGCAACGCCCCCGAAAATCGCGAGCAGCGCCTTCACCTCCTCGACGGTCGCGGTCTCATCAAGCGATATCCCGACCCGGTCCCCGCCGATGCGGCGCAGATTGAAGCCGCGTGCCCCCGCGGCGGCGTGGACGCGCTCAGGGGCGACGTTGGCGACCGTGAGCGTGTCAAAGAACGGCTCGTCCCCGAGCTTCGCCCCGGTCGCGCGCAGGCCGGCCGCGAGCATCTCCGCGAGTAGCTTCGTCCTTAGGGCGATCCTGCGGAGACCCTCGGGCCCGTGGTAGACGGCGTACATCGACGCCATGACGGCGAGGAGCACCTGGGAGGTGCAGATGTTCGACGTGGCCTTGTCCCTGCGGATGTGCTGTTCCCGGGTGCCGAGCGCAAGCCGGATGGCGGGATCGCCCTGCGCATCCTTCGAGACCCCGACCAGGCGCCCCGGCATCTGCCGCTTGAAGGCGTCCCGGGTGGCGAGAAAACCTGCGTGCGGCCCTCCGTAGCCCAGCGGCACCCCGAAACGCTGCGCGGTGCCAACGGCCACGTCCGCCCCGAACTCGCCCGGCGGGCGCAGGAGGCAGAGCCCGAGGAGGTCTGCGGCGACGATGCAGAGCGCGCCCGCGCCGTGGGCCTCCTCGAAGAACGCGGTGTAGTCCCGGACCGCCCCCCACGTGTCGGGGTACTGGACCAGGACGCCGAAGCATTCCGGGCCGGGCCTGAAGGATCGGTGGTCGCCCGTCACGACCTCGATGCCGAGCGGCTTGGCCCGGGTCCGCACGATGTCGACCGTCTGCGGGTGGCAGGCATCGGAGACGAAGAAGAGGCTGCGCACCGGGTCGCCGCCCAGGGTGAGCCTGTGGCACATCATCATGGCTTCCGCCGCGGCGGTGCCCTCGTCGAGCATCGAGGCGTTGGCGACCTGCAGGCCGGTCAGGTCGCTGACGACCGTCTGGAAATTGAGCAGCGCCTCGAGCCGGCCCTGCGATATCTCGGCCTGGTAGGGCGTGTACGCCGTGTACCAGCCCGGATTCTCCAGGATCGTCCTCTGGATCACGCCCGGAACCAGGGTGTCGCTGTAGCCCATCCCTATGAAGCTCCTGAACACGCGGTTGTCCGAGGCGATCGTGCGCAATTCCGCGAGCGCCGCAGCCTCGCCGGCGGCCGCCGGCAGGTTGAGCGTACCCCGGCGGATGTGCGCCGGCACCGCGGCGTCGACGAGCGCGTCCACGCTGGGGAACTTCAATGCCGCCAGCATAGCGGCCGTGCCGGAAGGATCGTCGCCCAAGTGGCGGCGGGGAAAGGTGTCGGTGGGACTCGCGATTGCGCTGTTAGCGGGCATTCCTGTAAAGGGTAGGCGGTCGTCCCGGCCGCGCAACCGTGTTTTGGCCAGGAGTGTTCCCTCTGTTTGATATCTTGGGTTGAATCACTTAGAGGAAGATGCCGATGAGACCAAAACCCTTCGCCACGAGAGAGGCGCGCGCCGCCCATGTCGACCGGACGCTCGAGGCGCTTTACCCGGAGACGCCGATTCCGCTGGCGCACAAGGACGCGTTCACGCTGCTTGTCTCAGTGGTCCTTTCCGCCCAGTGCACCGACAGGCGGGTGAACGGGGTGACCCCGGCCCTTTTCGCGATGGCTGACACCCCCGAGAGGATGGCGAGCCTCCCGGTTGCGGACATCCAGCGGGTCATCCGACCGTGCGGCCTTTCGCCGCAAAAGGCCCGGGCGATATCCGGCCTGTCGAAGATGATCGTCGAGAGGCACGGCGGCGCCGTGCCGCGGACATTCGCGGAACTAGAGGAACTGCCCGGGGTGGGGCACAAGACGGCCAGCGTCGTCATGGCGCAGGCCTTCAACGTCCCTGCGTTCCCGGTCGACACGCACATCCACCGGCTAGCGAGGCGCTGGAGGCTCTCGCGGGGTCGCAACGTCGTGGAGACGGAGCGCGACCTGAAGGCATTGTTCCCCGAGTCGCGCTGGAACAAGCTGCATCTAAGGATGATATATTTCGGGCGCGAGCATTGCACGGCGCGCGGCTGCGACGGGCACACCTGCATGCTTTGCTCTTGCTTCGACCCGGGACGCGGGTCTAGCTGACCGTTCTCTTGTTCGGGCCGTAGCGTAGCCTGGTAGCGCGCTTGCATGGGGTGCAAGAGGTCGAGAGTTCGAATCTCTCCGGCCCGACCATTTTCTCAATGACGCCTGGCGGCGACACATGGGACCTTCTTGCATCTAACCGCGACGGATGGATGGGGATGTATCATTCCATCCGTTTTGTTAATTGCGACCGGCTGCGATAGGAAAGGACCCCCTGCGACCCGAGGATGTGCGTGAATCTGTGTGTATCTCAGCGTTGCGCGTTTTAGAGTCCCCAGCTTAATGGGGATCCCAAATGGACCTGCTCGGCCGCGGCGTCTGCCCGAGCACGGGCGACTCCGCGAGGCGCACCTCCCGGGTGATGAACCATGTGCTGGAGTGATACTACGGGGGTCGGACCGATGCGTTCTGGAAGCGCACGGAGACTTGGCCGGGACGCCGGAGCCGTGGCGCGGCCAGCTCGGAAAGGGGCGGATAGCGGACAGCGGCAAGGCGCCGTTGCCCGCAGCACCGGGCGCGCTGCGCCGCTCGGCCGTCGGCGCTACTTCGCGGCCAGGGCCTTGCGCAGGAAATCCACGGTCCGGGTCAGCGAGTCGTTGGCGGCATTCGCGTCCCAGGCCATGTGTCCCTTCCAGCCTATGGCCGCGGGGTCGCGGTAGCTCATGGCCGGTGCGTCCCTGTTGAACCCGTGCTGGGCGCCCGGGTACTCGACGGTTGTGACCTCGAAATTGTATTTCTCACGGAGCAGGCTCTTGAACGCCGGCACATTCTTTCCCTCGCCGTAGGAGTCTTCGGTGCCGTAGAAGATGATCATTGGGGCTCCCGTCATCTGGCAGTCGCTTTGGGTGAGGAAGACCTTGCACACGGGATAGAAGGCCACATGGGCGGCGAACCCCTTCTCGCTCCCCATCCACGCCTTCCGGTTCGCCTCGAAGGCCTCGCCGACGGTGAGGTGCCCTCCCATCGAGAACCCCATGATGGCAATGCGGCCGGGGTCGATCGACGGCAGCTTCCGAAGCTCCTTGAGCGCCGCGAAACCCAAAGGCACCAGAACCTGCGGCTTTGGGCGATCAAACGCCGAGGAATAGATCCCGGTCCTAAAATCCACCTCGAAGAACGCGATCCCGGCATTCAATATCGCCGTCCGATAGAACGCCCCGCGGGAATCGATACCCATCGTCCCGTGCACGACCACGACCGCCGGGCAGGGAGCGGGACTTTTCTCCGGCAGGTACAGCGTCCCGTGGACCCTGTAGTTCTGACCCTTATCAAGGGACGTGAAGTTGATCACCGTTCCCGGGGACTCCGCGCCAACCGCCGCGATGAGAACGGTCGAGGCAATTGAGACAGACAAACCAAGCGAGCTCACGAGTTTCATGGTGTGCGTCCGATCAATTCAGATGAAGGTTATCCCAATATCAGTTTCGTTGGCCCCGGGCGAGATCCATCGCGGAGCGGGAATTCAAAGGCGTTGATCGTCCCTGTGCCGCTTGAGTCTCTCGGACGACGCATGACCCGTGCCCATGGCAAGGCGCTAGTGAGCCGCGGGCTTCGAGAGGTGAACAGGGTATGGCACACCATAATGCATATAGTGCTTATCATCGCTGAGGGCGTCGGTCGCAAAACCATCGATCGTCGACTCGCCAACGTGAAGCGCCAAGTCGAGCTCATGGCTTCGATCTTTGTCGCTCGGATGCGGGAGATCGCCTGCGACAACGGCTTCAAGCATGCCCCGGTCCCATTCGATGCTTGTAAGGGCGCGTGGGGCTCCGTCTCCGATCCTGAGCACCGGGCCGGGCTTGGCGTCAAAATCGAGCACGAACGGGCGGATCACCCCGTCGACATCGAGGGAGCCTGAAAACGTTCCGGATGGCATTGTTCCAGCGGCTGAGAAGAGGGTCTCCATGCGCTGCAGGCCCTGGAGCAGATCCTTTGCCACGCTGGGTTCAATCGCGCCGACGATCGCCATCGCCGGCTCAAGGAGATTTGAGTTGGTATTGGCTAGCAGGACGATCGCTAATTGGTGCCTTGGCAGCAGTAGAACCATCGCGGCCCCTCCCAGCTCCTCCCCGTCGGACAGCAGCGCGAAATCATCGTCGCCAAAGGCGATTCGGCCCCAGCCGTGCGAGTAATCGCGGCGACCTGGCGTCGTTCCGCCGCCGTGAATGTCCGCGAGCGACGCAGGACTGAGGAGGCCTTTCGCCTCTGGCAGGGCGCCGAGATGGAATTGCGCAAAGCGCAGTAGATCACGGGCCGATGAAAAGAGGCCGCCGCCGCCGCGGGGCGCCAGTCGATAGACATAGGGCACGCGCACGTTGCCAGTCGAGTACCCAGACGCGACCGGGGGGCGCCCGACCCACGCGTCGTTTGTCGTCTGGCGCATTCCCAACGGACCCCACATCTCGCTTGCCGCGATTGTCGCATACGGCTCGCCGCGAACTGCCTCCATATACCGCGCCGCGAGCTCGAAGTTGAGGTTCGAGTAGAGAAACCCCGTGCCCGGCGGATATGCGGTTGCGCGCGCGGCCGTGAGGAGCCGTTGCGGCGCCAGTGCGGAATCGGGCGAGGCTGCAAATTCGAACCACCACATGTGCGCAATGCCCGAAGTCTGCTCCATCGTCTGTCGCAACGTCACCTCGGGCGCGACGCCGGGAATGCGGCGAACCAGCTCGTCGTTCCATCCGATCTGGCCTTTCTGGACGAGGATGGCCGCAAGAGTCCCGGTGAGCGACTTCGACACGGAGGCGACGGGATAGACCGTATCTGGCGTGGCTGCGGCACGGGACTCGCGATCGGCGTATCCGAGGCCTTCTAGCCATAGCACGGTGCTTCCTCGGGCGGCGCCGACAACCAACGAGGCAAACTGGCCGTCTTCGACGTCTTTCGAAAGCGTGGCGCGGACCGCGCGCAGTCCGTCAGTCTGCGGGGCCATGGCAGTCACGGATTGCGTTGCAGCCGACGACGCGCGCGCGAGCAGTAGGGAGACGGCCAAGAGCGCGGAGTTGGCGAGCGGCGTGAACAACGCTCTCAGCAAATGGCCCGCGCCCCCGGGTCGCCCTTCATTTGCAGAGGGCCGCCTTTCCACCGGGATAAGCACCCGGCACGCGCCAGCTGGTAGTGCCATGACTGTTAGTACTCCCGAAATGCCCGTTAAGTTTCAGATTTGAGGCCGACACCCTCTCTCTAGCGACGAACCCGATGTTCAGAGCGACGAAACACCGGGTCGCCTCATCACTCCAACAAATTCGCCCCATGGATGCAACGAGCCGGAAGACCGGGGAAGACAGACAGACACCAATTAACCGCCTATTCCTGGATGCGCTCGCGCGGGCCGTTGCCTTTGGCATCAGCCAGCCGGCGGACCACAATTATTGGTACGTGAGCTGTTCCTGAGCGACGACGGGCTGTCACAAGACCGATCGCGCGCCCTCGTATGGGGCGCTTCAAGCGCGGCGCGCATCCACCGTCACCGGCCGATTACCGGCCGGCCCCAGGCGGCAAAATCGGACCGCCAGACCTGCTCATCGAAGAACTCCAGCATGGCGCGGGTTATGGGCTCCCCGGGCCGTCCCAGGTCCGAGTTGATCGTCTTATGGGTTTTCCCGGCGGCAGCGAAGAGCTTCGCGGAGACCCCGGCGTCATGCAGGTTTTCGGCGAGAATCTCAGCCTGCAGGCGGGTGCGGGTCTCCGGAAAGTCGGCGACGTGGAGAAGCAGGAACGGCGGGATGTCCTTGCCGGCGGCGACGTGCACGACCGACGAGAGTTCCCGCTGGGTTTGGTCGTCCGGGAACATGGGCCGTTTGCCCGCCGCCTCTTTGGGTGTGGCGGTGTCAATCTGCAGCGCCGGGTAATAGGTGTCGCCGTCAACCGGGACGCAGCCCCTGATGACATCGAACGTCAGCCCCTCGGCCCGCAGGTAGCTCTCGTCCGTGCAAAGCAGAGCGGCGAGCTGCGCCCCGGCCGAATGCCCCATTACGAAGATGAAATTCCCGTTCCCGCCGAAGCCTCCGGCGTTGTCATGCAGCCAGCGAATCGCCTTTGCGAGGTCGCCCTCGATATCCCTGATTCCGATCGCCGGGCGAGACGATCCTGGTTGCTCCTTCGACTGAAAAAACAGCCGGTAATTGACCGAAACGAACACAAGGCCTTTCTCGACGCATGCCAACGACT
>DATNHT010000159.1:0-6149 GCA_035604815.1 Opitutaceae bacterium | reverse complement strand
ATACTCGAAGCGCTCGACGGCGGCCTGCAACGCGAGGCCGAACTCCGACCGGTCGGCCTTGATCACCCGGGAGCTGGCCACACGGCCCTGCTCATCGACAACATAGCCCACCTCAGATGAGCCTGTGACATCGCCCCGCAGCAGCTCGTAGGGATGCACGGGCATGACAATGCTGCGCATCTTCGGCTGGACATCCACTTGCAGTTCCTCGGGCAGCTTGGAGTTGTCGCCGTCCTTTCTCACTTCGACGCCGTCGCTGCCGCCGCCGCTCACGCCATTCAGCGCGAAGAATATAGGCACCTGCAATTGCATGTAGACCGGAACGCCGTTCTCGCGACCCGGTTCAAATACCCAGCTCCTCACCGACTCGAGGGCGGGAGCGTCGAACGCCGGATTGAGGGAGCGCACCACGAACGCCCTTCTCACGTGCCCTTCGATGTCGACGACGAATTGGACCAGCACCTCTCCGCGCATTCTGCTCTGGCGCATGGAATATGGATATGTCGGCGGAAACTGCCTGGTGACCCTCGGGGCTGTCTTGTTCTTGGCCAACCCATTGTTGGCCGCGATGACGATGAAGGGTACACGCACGTCCTACCCCACCGCGTGGCCGGCCAGACGGGCCGGAGCAAACCGCCAGGTCCTGACGTCTTGTTCCAGCAGCCCGGCCACCGAATCCGGCGCCCCCTTCACCGCCGTTGGCTGTCCCCTCTCGTCGACGCTTGCAGTCGCCCACACCACCTCCTGTGAGACGGCTGCCTCGAATTCCTTGGAGCTCCGCTTCGGGTCAACGACCGTCCGCGCGTCCAGCAGCCTGGGGGTTGCGTCGGGACCCGCGGCTCCGGCTGAAGCGGGATTGAAGACCACGCAGAAGCGTATCAGGGAATTGACCGGCTTTCCGGCGCGTCTGGCAGGATTGAACTGCCGAGACCTTGTACCCGCCTCCGTCCCCTCCAGGCGGTCTAGGTCATGTTCGTACGCAGGCAGCGTTCTGTGCATTTCCGCGGACAGCGTCTTTCCCCGATCGTCAACGAACACCTCCTCCGTCACATACCCAATGTCGGCGGTCTTGCGCAATTCGTCTGGAAAATCCGGGTGCAGCGCGTGCTTTGGCGCCGGCAGCTGATCGGGCGGATCATCCTCGTACACCGACGTCGGCGGCGAAACGATGACATCCTGCGCCGCGATTCGGGCAATCAGAACCGCTGCGGGCAAAACAAGGCGGAATACCGCTCCGGCTGGGATGAATTTCATGACCGGCCGAGAGAGTTCTGCATCGGCGTCTCAATTAACCACTTGAAAGAAAGACCTGTCATCGCAGCCTGGCGCCGTCAAGGACAAGCGGCGGGAGGCCCATTTCAAATTGGCTGCCCGGCCTGGATTCGAACCAGGACTAGGTGAGTCAAAGTCACCTGTGCTACCTTTACACCACCAGGCAAGAACCGGACCGAAAAACATGCTGCCCGGAGGCTAAACCGGTCAAGGGCGGAATCGAGAGCCCACGTACTGGGAGGTTGACGCCTCATTTGCCCAATCGTTTCATTTGCGACCATGCACGCAACCCTACCCGTGGACCCCAGGGTGAAGTACAAGCGCATCATCCTCAAGCTCTCGGGCGAGCTCCTGCGCGGCGAGAAGACTGGGGACCCCATCGACGAGGAGGCCCTCGGGCGCACGTGCAAGCAGATCAAGGAGATCCACGAACTCGGGGTCCAGATCTGCGTCGTCATCGGTGGCGGAAACATATTCCGCGGGCTCGCGGGCGAGAAGCGGGGCGTGGACCGGACGACCGGCGACTACATGGGCATGCTGGCCACGGTCATCAACGGCATGGCGATCATGGACCGCCTGGAGAAGCTGGGTGTCATGACCCGCGTCCAGAGCGCGATTCCCATGAACCAGATCGCCGAGCCGTTCATCCTGCGCCGAGCCATCCGGCACCTGGAGAAGGGCCGAGTCGTCATCTTCGTGGCCGGGACCGGCAACCCGTACTTTTCGACCGACACGACCGCGGCGCTTCGCGCCTCCGAGATGCGCGCCGACATCATCGTGAAGGCGACCAAGGTCGACGGCATCTACGACAAGGACCCGAAGAAGAACGCCGACGCCGTCAAATACGACGAGATCACCTTCATCGACGCCCTCAAGCAGCGCCTCAAGGTCATGGACTCGACGGCCTTCTCGCTGTGCCTCGACAACCACGTGCCGATCCTCGTGCTCGACCTGCACGAGGAACACGCGATCCTGCGCGGCGTCACCGGCAAGAAGGTCGGCACCCTCGTCCGCTGAAACGTCCCTCGAACCCCCCGCTCCCATGTCCCATCCCCTGCTTATCGAAGCCAACGCACGGATGAAAAAGGCGTTGGACCATACCCTCCACGAATTCGCGTCGATCCACACCGGAAAGGCCACCCCGACGATGGTCGAGGGCGTGATGGTCGAGGCCTACGGCTCCCAGATGCGCCTCAAGGAGTGCGCCGCGATCACGACCCCCGATGCGCGCCTCATCCAGATCCAACCCTGGGATGTGAGCCTCGTCAAGGCGGTCGAGAAGGCGATCCAGGTGGCGAACCTCGGCTTCAACCCGATCGTCGACGGCAAGCTGATCCGCGTGCCCCTTCCGGACTTAAGCCGCGAGCGCCGTCTGGAGTTCGTCAAGACCGCCTCGCGCCTCGCGGAGGAGGGCCGCGTCCATATCCGCAACATCCGGCACGACATCCTCGAGTCCGTGAAGAAGGCGAAGTTTCCCGAGGACGAGACAAAGCGCCTCGAGAAGGACGTCCAGTTGGCCACGGACAAGGCGATCAAGGACATCAACGACCACTTCACCGCCAAGGAGAAGGAGCTTCTCGCGGTGTGAGCGGCGGCGGAATGCTGACGCCCCGCAGACGGCCCGAACGGGTCATCGTCAAGCTGGGCACCGGCGTGCTCACCTCCGGCGACGGCCGGCTCGATACGGCGAGGATCGCCGGCGTGTGCGCCCAGATTGCGGCGCTCAGGTCGTCCGGCACCGAGGTCATCGTCGTCTCGTCCGGCGCCGTCGGCCTCGGGATGGGACGGCTGGCATTGGCGCGGCGGCCCTCCGAGACGGCAAAGAAGCAGGCGCTGGCGGCGGTTGGCCAAAGCCTCCTCATGGAGACATGGCAGGCGGGATTCGCCCCACACGGGATCACGGTTGCCCAGGTGCTCCTCACCCACGAGGACCTTCGCGCCCGCGAACGCTACCTCGGAGTCAAGGAAACCCTGGCGCAGGTCATCGGCTACGGGGCCGTCCCGGTGGTCAACGAGAACGACGCCGTGAGCGGCGCCGAGATCAAGTTCGGGGACAACGACACGCTGTCGGCCATGGTCGCGAGCCTCGTGGGCGCGCATTTTCTCCTCATCCTCTCGACGGCGCCGGGGCTCGTCGACATGAAGGGCACGGGCCGCGTCGTCCCGGTCGTCGAGAGGATCACGCCCGAGATCGAGGCCATGGCCGGCGGGACGACGAGCGAAACGGCGGTGGGAGGGATGGTGAGCAAGGTGTCCGCCGCCCGGCTCGCGACGAAATCCGGCTGCGGCGTGTTCATCGCGAGCGGGGCCGAGCCCGACATCATCCCGCGCCTCCTGTCGGGAACGGGCCCGGGGACGTTCTTTGTGCCGAGCGGGCTTCCGCTCGAGGCGCGAAAGCGCTGGCTCGCCTACTTCCAGAGACCCTCCGGCACGATTAGGATAAACGCCCGCGCGGTCCCCGTTTTGAGGGAGCAGGGACGCAGCCTGCTCGCCGTCGGCGTCACCGGATCGACCGGGGAATTCGCAGCGGGCGACGTTGTCGACATCGCCGGGCCCGACGGCACTGTCATCGCGCGCGGCAAGTCGGCGTTCGGATCCCCCGAGATCCCGGCCCTGGCCGGCAAGAAGGGCGACCAGGTGCGGGCCCTCCACCCTTCCCGGCGGAAGATCGAGATCGTTCACCGCAACGACCTCGCCCTGCTTTGAGCACCCTCGCCCAGCTCCGGGGGATGACGGGCCCCCAGTGGAGGGCCTTCATCGCAGCCTACCTCGGATGGACGCTGGACGCGTTCGACTACTTCCTGCTCGTCATGGTCGTGCGGCACGTCGCCGCGACCTTCGGCACCGGGATTCCGTCGGTCGCGAAGGCGATTTTCCTCACGCTCGCGATGCGCCCGGTCGGCGCCCTGCTCTTCGGGCTCGTCGCGGACCGCTTCGGGCGCCGGCCCGCGCTCATGGGGAGCATCCTTCTCTACGCCGGCGTCGAGCTGCTCTCGGGATTCTCGCCCTCGCTCGGCGTCTTTCTCGCGCTGCGCGCGCTCTTCGGGATCGGGATGGGCGGCGTGTGGGGCGTCGGCGCCTCCCTTGCGATGGAGTCGGTTCCCGCAGGAACACGCGGCCTCCTGTCGGGCATACTCCAGGAGGGCTATCCCGCGGGCTACCTCCTGGCGGCCCTCACCTACGGGCTCGTGTTCCCCCATTTCGGCTGGCGGGGCATGTTCATCGTGGGCTCGGTGCCCGGGTTCCTCGTCCTTTTCATCCGGGTCGGGGTCAAGGAGTCGCCCGCCTGGCTCGAGGACCGCGCAAGGCAAAGGGCCGGCGCCAGAAGGGTGATCGGCGGCATGTGGCCCACGCTGCGGGCGCGCTGGCCGCTCTTCGTGTACATGGTCGCGCTGATGGCCGTGTTCAACTCCCTGAGCCACGGCACGCAGGACCTGTACCCCAGCGCCTTCCTGGAGAAGCAGCGCGGCCTCCCCCTGGAGACTGTCACGAAGATCGCGGTCCTCTACAATCTGGGGGCCATAGCGGGCGGCGTCCTCTTCGGCGCGATTTCGCAGACGATCGGGCGACGCAGGGCCATTGCGACGAGCGCGCTTCTCGCGCTCCCCATGATTCCGGTCTGGATCGGCTCGGGTTCTGTCGCCGGCCTCGCCCTCGGGGCGGTCCTCATGCAGTTCGCCGTCCAGGGCGCCTGGGGCGTCGTGCCCGCACACCTGAACGAGCTCTCGCCCACCGCCGTCCGCGGGACCTTCCCGGGCCTCGCGTACCAGCTGGGGAACCTCGTGGCCGCCTTCGTCGTCCCGCTGCAGGCCGGCGTCGCGGAGCGGCGCGGCGGCGACTACTCGTTCTCGCTCGGATGGGTCGTCGCCATCGGCGCCGTGGTCCTCGCCGCGATGGCGCTGGCGGGGCCCGAGGCGCGGGACGCCGACCTCGCGCCGGGCGCGCCGTAGGCCCTACCCGGCCCTCGCATGGACTTCATCCTGGAAGACCACCCCGCGCCCGAGTCCGTCCCGAGGATCGACTTTCGCGCGCACCTAAATGACGAGCAATACGCGGCCGTGACGGCCGAGGCGGGCCCGCTTCTTGTCCTGGCGGGCGCCGGCTCCGGAAAGACGCGCACCCTCACCTACCGGGTGGCGTGGCTCCTCTCGCAGGGGGTCCGACCGGGCGAGGTCCTGCTGCTCACCTTCACGAACAAGGCCGCGAAGCAGATGCTCTACCGCGTCCAGGAGCTGACCGGCATCGAGCCGGGGCGGTTCTGGGGCGGGACGTTTCACTCGATCGGCCACCGGGCTCTCAGGATCTACGGCGGGGCGATCGGGCTCGCCCCGTCATTCACGATCCTGGACGCCGAGGAGGCGGAGCGCCTGCTCAAGCAGGTCGTGGAGTCCCAGGACAAGCCCTTCTTCAAGGACAAGACGCACCCCAGGGCGGGCCCACTCTTCGGGATCATTTCGCTCGCGCGCAACATCCAGCTCGGCGTCGAGGAGACGGCCGCGAAGTACTTCCCTCACTACGCCGACATCCGCGACCGGCTTCCGGGATTCGCAAGGGCCTACGAAGCGAGGAAGCGCGAGCAGAAGGTCTGCGACTACGACGACCTGCTCGAGCACTGGCTCGCGCTCCTCAGGCAGGCCCCCGAGGTCGCGGCGTATTTCTCGCACAGGTTCCGGCACGTCCTGGTCGACGAATACCAGGACACGAACACGCTCCAGGCGCAGATCGTCGACACGATAGGCTCGCACCACCGGATCATGGCAGTCGGCGACGACGCGCAGTGCATCTACTCGTGGCGCGGCGCGAATTTTGAGAACATCATGACGTTCCCCGACCGCCATCCGGGGACCGCGATCCACCGGATCGAGACGAACTACCGC